>NZ_WJZM01000078.1:0-25535 GCF_021609545.1 Pseudomonas sp. PA-1-6B | reverse complement strand
GGCGGTGTGTCAGCCACTGAATATTCAACTGAGCCACCGCTATCGCAGGAAAGCCAGCTCCCACAATGGTCATGCATTGCCCACAAAAATCAGCGCCTGGCACAGATCCCTGTGGGAGCGGGCTTGCTCGCGAAGGCGTTGTGTCAGTCACTGAATATTCAACTGAGCTACCGCTTTCGCAGGCAAGCCAGCTCCCACACTGGTCATGCATTGCCCACAAAAATCAGCGCCTGGCACAGATCCCTGTGGGAGCGGGCTTGCCCGCGAAGGCGGTGTGCCAGTCACTGAATATTCAACTGAGCCACCGCTATCGCAGGCAAGCCAGCTCCCACACTGGTCATGCATTGCCCACAAAAAATCAGCGCCTGGCACAGATCCCTGTGGGAGCGGGCTTGCTCGCGAAGGTGGTGTGTCAGCCACTGAATATTCAACTGAGCCACCGCTTTCGCAGGCAAGCCAGCTCCCACACTGGTCACGCATTGCCCACAAAAAATCAGCGCCTGGCACAGATCCCTGTGGGAGCGGGCTTGCCCGCGAAGGTGGTGTGTCAGCCACTGAATATTCAACTGAGCCACCGCTATCGGAGGCAAGCCAGCTCCCACACTGGTCATGCATTGCCCACAAAAATCAGCGCCTGGCACAGATCCCTGTGGGAGCGGGCTTGCCCGCGAAGGCGGTGTGCCAGTCACTGAATATTCAACTGAGCCACCGCTATCGCAGGCAAGCCAGCTCCCACACTGGTCATGCATTGCCCACAAAAAATCAGCGCCTGGCACAGATCCCTGTGGGAGCGGGCTTGCCCGCGAAGGTGGTGTGTCAGCCACTGAATATTCAACTGAGCCACCGCTATCGCAGGCAAGCCAGCTCCCACAGGTTTTGGGGCGATGGCTGGAGAAGCTCATTTGATGCGGTAGTGGAAGGTGTTGCGCACTGCCGGTACGGCAACAGCTTTGCCATCGACGATTCTCGGCTGGTAGCGAAAAGTATTGGCCGCCGCCAATGAGGGCCTGATGAACAACGGGTGACAGCCGTCCAATACCTTGGGGTTTTCCACGTGCCCCTGGGTGTTGACGGTGTACTCCACCGAGCAGTCGCCTTCGATGTTCTTGTCCAGGGCGCGTTCGGGGTAGTCGGGGGCGGCCTTGCTCAAGGGTTGGTACTGGCGGCTGTCGAATGCAGGGGTAGGCGCAGGCACGGCAGCTCGGGCTTTTTCCGAAGCGGCACGCGCCTGACTCAGACGTTGCTGTTCCAACTCCCGATTGCGCTGCTCGGTCGCCATGCGCTGCTGTTGTTGCTCGAATTTCTTTTCTTCAACCCGCTTGCGCGCCAGCGCGGCTTTCTCGAGCTTTTGCGCCTGAACCTGCGGATCAACCGTCGGCCTGGTCGGTACCGGGATGACAACAGGTTCTGCCAGCGCGGCAGCTACGGGCTCGGGTGTCGGCACAGGCGCCGGCGCCGGCGCCGGAGCGGGTAAAACCACCAACTGCGTGTGCATCACCCGCGGCGCATCCACCCCTGGTCGCTCCGTCGACCAGCCCAGCATCAACGCCACTGCCACCGCACCATGCAGCGCCACGGCCAGACTCGCTGCCAGGCTTTTACGCCATAAACCATCGCCGTTGGGCGCCAAGGCCAGTGCCGGACTGTGCATGATCATTGCCGTCATTGCGGGGCCTCGGTGACGAGCCCAAGATTGCTGACGCCGCCCTTCTGCAGCACCGCCATGGCCGCCACTACACGGCCATAACCTGCATTGTCGTCAGCGCGGATATACACCTGGGTATCGCTGCGCGCCGCCACCACCTGCATGACCTTGGCGCTCATTTCTTCCAGGGTCACCGCGCTGTCGGTCTGCTGGCGCGTATCCAGCTCGCCACCCAGGTTCCAGTAGTAGCCACCGTCCGCCTTCACCGACAACGTCAGGATCTGCTGGCGCGTATCGGTGGCCAGCGCCTCGGCGGCGACCTTGGGCAGTTCGATCTTTACGCCCTGGGTGAGCATGGGCGCAGTGACCATGAAGATCACCAGCAGCACCAGCATCACGTCGATGTAGGGCACCACATTCATCTCGGCCTTGGGCCCGTGCTTGCGTTGCGGCCTGATCAACATCGCTTTGCTCCTTGTTCAGGCGGCCACGGCCAGGTTGATCGAGGTACCGCGCAGCATCCGGTGCAGGTGCACTTGCAGTTCATTGCCGAAAGCGTAGTAGCGCGTGAGCAAGGTCTGGCTGCGGGCCGCGAAACGGTTATAGGCGATCACTGCCGGAATCGCCGCAAACAGGCCAATGGCCGTGGCAATCAAGGCTTCTGCAATACCCGGTGCCACGGTCGATAGCGTGGCCTGTTGCACCTGCGACAAGCCGAGGAACGAATTCATGATGCCCCATACAGTCCCGAACAGGCCGATATAGGGGCTGACCGACCCCACCGTCGCCAGAAACTGCAGGCCCTTTTCCAGCTCCAGCTCCTGCTCGGTGATCGCTACCTGCAAGGCGCGCTCCACACCCTCGAGCACTGCCGGATCGTGGTGGTGCAGATGCTGGTATTCCTGCATGCCGGCAATAAAGATCGGCGCCACACCGCCCTCGCCCGCCTGCACGGTGTCGCGATACAAGGGTTGCAGGTCCGACACGACGCGAAAGCGCGCCAGGAAGCCGTTGAGCTGCCGTTCCAGACCACGCAGCACACTGCTGCGCTGAATGATCAGGTACCAGCTGAGCAAGGAAGCCAGCAGCAAAGTGACCATCACAGCCTTGACCAACAGGCTGGCGTCGCTGATCAAACTCCAGATCGTCATATGTTCCATCGTCGCGTGCATGGTAAAGCTCCTATTCGATTAAAAACGGATGACTGCGTGATGACAGCTCAGGGTAATTTCAACGCGCGGCTCACCTCGGCCCAGGGCACGAACTTGAAGTTCTGGGCTTGCTCAGGCATGCGCTTGCGCCCGTCCTGCACCACCAGCATGCCCTGGCTCCATGGCCCGCCGAGGTTGACGGCAGTGACCTCCAGGCCATCGGTTTCCGAGGCGCCATCAATGCCGGCGGCCGCATTGAGGCCAACGCGCAAGGCGCCGCGTACAGCGAATGGCGGCTCGGCGTCCAGCACCAGGTAGCTGTCATTGCCTTGGCTGGAGATCACCAGGTAATCCCGCGCGGGGCTTTGATACAGCGCCAGGCCTTCGACATCTGCGTGCAGTTGGGGGCCGACTTTGATCACCGGAGTGAGCGTGGCCGGTTGGTCGGCACGGGCATCCATCGCCCACACACCGACATCTTCCTCACCGATAAACAAGCGTTGGCGCTGGTCATCGGCCACACAGCCCTCGGGCTGGCTGTCGACCTTGAACTGACGCACCAACTCGCCCTGCACACGGCCAGCCGGCGCACTCAGGCGGTATTGCAGGAAGGTGCCATCCTTGTCATTGGCGAACGCGTAGAGTTCACCGCTGGCGGGCTGGTACAGGCAGATGCCGTAGATGTCCTTGAGTGGCGTGGGGACCTCACCGGCTTCAAGCAACTCGCCGCTCTGGCGGTCGATGCTGAACAGGCTCAGGCTATTGCGGTCGCGATTACTCGCCACGGCCAGGTCGACGGTGTGCGTACCGAGTTTGAAGCCAGGGCGTATGTCGACATTGTTCAGGCGCCCCACTGCCAGCTCCTGCAACAGCTTGCCGTCAAGATCGTAGGCCAGCAGGCCCTGTTTTTTGTTGGTCCCCAGTACGCGACTTTTGGCCGGCGTTTCAGGGTGAACCCAGATGGCCGGGTCATCCGCCGCGTCGCCTTGGCGACCCACGGGTTCGGTCTGGCGCAGTGCGGCGACTTGCGCAAGTATCGGCGCAACCGGCACCGGCGTGGCTTGCCAGTCAAGGCGGCCCTGATAGAGCTGCTCGCTGTCGTCGTCCCGCACCAGCACCTGCCGGCCGTGTATCACCAACTGCTCCGGTTCCTTGAGGCCCGGCAAGGCCATGCTGGGTTGCTCAACCCAACGTTCCCCGACTTGCTGGAACAGGTGCAATTGCGCGGTTTTCGGGTCCAGCGCGAGCATCCCGCCCGGCACCAGTGCCATGGCGCCTGCTTCGCGCTGGGGATCGTCGAACAGCGCCACGGGCGTGCGCTTCACCTCGGCTTCCGGGTGCGCCGGGTAGGCCCACCAGCCGACGTTTTGCTCGTTCACCACCAATCGCTCGGCCGCATCATCCACTTGGCAGTATTGCGCCGATGGCGGCAGTGGCAGGCTGCGAACACGCTGCGCCTGGGCCAACAGCGTCGAACCATTGCCCACCAGCCACTGCTCGCCCTTGCCCTCTTCACCGACCAGAAACACAAACAGGTTGGCCGCCGAATCGCGATAGAGGCACAGGCTATTTACCGCGAAGTCGCGGGTCGGCAGGTACAGCGGCGTACCCCAGGTTTTGCCGGCGCCATCGAGACCGATCAGCAAGGCCTGCTGGCGGTCGTTATCGAGGCTTGCGATCAGCGATTGAGCGCCGGCAGCGCGGGTGTCGAGGCTGCTGAAACGGCCTTTGAAGCGGGCCAGTTCGACGCCTTTATCGTCGACCAGCAGCAGGCCGTCGCGGGCACTGGCGGCAACGCGCTGGGTGCCGCCGGGCAGGAAGGCAACGGCTTGGGCGTTCAGGCTGGGTGCCCAAGGGGTCAACGGTAGGTCAGTGGCGAACGCATTGGCGCTGCTAACCAGTACGACCAGCAGGCACAGCTTGGAAATTCTCATGAACAAACAAATCCTTCAGCAAGCACGCGTTATCGTTAGAAATGGGTGAAGGTCAGGCCCAACTTGTAGGTGGGGCCGTACTCTTCGTACTGGCCGTTGTAGCTACGGTGGCCGGTGTAGACGAAGTACGACTCGTCGGTGAGGTTCTGTGCCTCGAAGCTGACCTGCAGGTTCTTGGTCAGTGAGTAGCGCGCACTGAAATCAACGAAGGTTTGCGCGTCGACGTGCAGGTCATGGGCCTTGTCATTGATCGACGCCAACTCATACAAATAGGCCGATTTGTAATTGGCCGACAGGCGCAGGCTGAGGGTGTCGTCTTCCCAGCCGAGCATCAGGTTGCCGACCGTGTCCGACTGGTTGGGCAGGCTGATGTTGCGCTTGCGATTGCGCCCACTGGTACTGTCGAAGCCCTCGATGTCCGCGCTGGAACGGCTGAAGGTGCTGTTGGCACCGATCATCAGGCCGTTCCATGGCGCAGGCAGCCAGTCGAACTTCTGTGAGTAGGCCAGTTCCAGGCCATACAGTTTGGCGCTGTCGCCGTTGGCAAAGGTGTGCGCCTCGGCGAAGTTGGCCCAGGCACCGGTACCAGCCACGTCGGTGTTGTAGACGAAGTTCTGGATGTCTTTGTAGAACACGAAGGCCGACACGGTACCGGCACGGCCCATGAAATGCTCGATGCCCAGGTCCAGGTTGCTTGATTCCAGAGGCTTGAGGTCCGGGTTGCCGAACGTGGCCTCGTCATCGTCGATCACAAAACCCGGGGCCAGTTGGCCAAAGGTCGGACGCACCACCGATTTGGTCCAGGCGGCGCGGACCTGGGTGTTCTTGTCAATCTGGTAGCGCGCATGCAGGCCCGGCAGCCAGTGGTGATAACGGCGCTTGGTCTCGGTGGCGCTGAACTGGCCGTCCGTGGCACCGGTGCCCTTGGCTTCGAACTCGGTACCCTCGTAACGCATACCGGCGATGAAGCGCCAGTCGTCAATATCGACGGTGTTCATCAGGTAGCCGGCATTGATGTCTTCGCGGATGGTGAAGTCATTGACAGTGGATTCGGTCGGGTCATAGAAGTCATCGCGATTGAGGCCGCCGATCAACTGGCGGATATTGCCCGCGCTGATGCCTGGGCCAAAGCGGCCGAGGCGGTAGTCGACGTTGCCCTTCTGGAACTGCGTGAGGTTGAGTTGTTCATCGCTCAAGCCCTGTTCATCCAGATCCTTGTAGACCCAGGCCTCCAGGTCATTGTCCTTGTGGCGCCGGCTGACCTTGCCGCCGAACTTGAACTGGGATGCGTAACCGCTGAGGTCATAGTCGCGGGCCAGGTCCAGGCGCAGGTTCTTCTCGGTGTCCTGGGTGTGCTGTTTTTCCCAGTCGACTTTGTCGAGGCTGAAATTGGCCGGGTCGTAGAAACCGCTACCAACGATCGGGCGCGGCTTGGCCTTGTCGTAGAAGCCGCTGTCGGCAAAGTCACCGCCGTCGAAGGTCGCACCGGCAATATGCCCCGGGCTGTCTTCGCTGGAACGGCTGTAACCGGCCTGGCCGCTCAAGGTCCACAGGCCGAGCATGCGTTCACCGCCCACTACGTAGGACTGGATTTGCTGGGTTTCCTCGCGGTTCTTGAGCTTGCGCTTACCCTCGGCGTCGCCCAATTGGCCGGGCGCTTGCGGGTCAGCGAACTCGAGGCTGGCAGCATTGCGGGTTTCGGTGTCCTTGTAGCGACTGTAGAGGGTGCGCAGGTAGTAGCTGCTCAGGTCATCGGGCTTGTAATCGAAGTTAAGGCCACCACCGGCGCGTTCACGGCTGATGTCGTAGTCGCGCTGCTCGAATTCGTTGAGCCGGGCGCCGTTGCTGAAGTCCCAGGCGCCGCCGGTTTCGACGTTGTCCGAGCCGAAATCACGCTTCTGCCAACTGAGGGCCGCGGCCACGCCAAAGTTGTCGATACCGTCGCCGAGGCTGAACCGGTTACTGGCGGCGCCGGAGAATTTGGGGCTGGTCTGGTGCGTGTTCTTGTCGTAACTGGCCTCGGTGCTGCCGGTATAGAACAGGCCCTTGTGGTCGAACGCCGAAAGGCTTTTCACATCGACGGTGCCGCCGAGGGAGTTGGCGTCCATGTCCGGTGTGAGCGTCTTGATCACGGACAGCGACTGCACCAATTCCGAAGGCAGAACATCGAGGGCCACGGCGCGGCGCTCGCTCTCGGGCGAGGGCACCAGGGTGCCGTTGATGGTCACGCTGTTGAGGTCCGGGCCCAGGCCGCGCACGCTGACAAAGCGGCCTTCGCCCTGGTCACGTTCAACGCTGATGCCCGGCAAGCGCTGCACCGCCTCGGCAACGTTCTCATCCGGCAACTGGGCGACGCCGTCGGCATGCACCACGCTCTTGATACTGTCGGAAGAGCGCTGCTCCTTGAGGGCGCTGTCGATCGCAGCGGCTTGGCCGACCACATCGACATGCTCGGTGGCCGCTTCCGCGGCGTTGAGCCGCTCGCAGGCTATCGCCAGAGCCAAGGCGGTAAGCGTAAAGCTGACGAGCCCGGTGCGCTTGTACATGAAACCCTCCCCAAGAATCCGTTGACGCCAGGCAAGGGGCCCGGCAACTGGGAGGGCAAGCTAGGGATGGGGCGTGACGGTTCTGTGACAGGGATGCGGGCAGAGCCTGTCAAAGCGGGGTTTAGAGGCTTCTGGAACGTGTAAATGAGCTGAAATGACCTAGGGAGAGCAAGCAGGCTTGCCTGCGATAGCGGCCGGACAGCCGATGCTTATCTCTCTGACACCCCGCAGTCCTAATGTGGAGCTGGCTTGCCTGCGAAGACGGCAGTTCAATCGACAGAGAAGTCGAATGTGCCGCCCAGGTAACCACGATGCGAAGCGAGGTGCCGAGTGGTGGGGCAAGAGCCTTTTGCTTACTTTTGGCTGGGCCGGCATTCCGGCTCTTTTCAAAAGTGAGCCGCTGTAAAAGCGGAACCCTAAGTGGCCGTTACCGCAGGAATGGATATCTACACAATCCAACTGTGTCGGCTGGTAGGTCGCCATCGCAGGCAAGCCAGCTCCCACATGGGTTCCATGTTCAGCTGAAAAATGTGCGAGGCCATGAGCTGATTCGACCCTCCCCGCCCGTCATCCAACCGTCACATCCATCTGCTGTGCTGGCGCCCATTACTCATTTGCCCAAGGACCCGTGGCCATGTTTTCCGTGCTCAAACCCCACCGCTGGAAACTCGCGTTGCTCCTGATCGCCGCCAACCTCGGGCTGCTCCTGCACCTGGCCTGCGGCGAGCTCAAGAGCGTCAGCGAATGGGTATGGCTGGATATCGTCGGCGAAGGCGGTTCGGCGCTGCTCGCGCTGATCTGGTTGGGCCTGGTGTTGAAAAGCCGCCCGGCCGGACGGGTCACCCAATACCTGGCGCTGGGGCTGTCGTGCATCTTTTTTTCCTGGTGGATCGACAGCCTCGACGAATTCATCCGCCTGCCTGACAGCGTGTCCTGGGATCACTGGCTGGAGTCAGGACCAATGCCGGTGGGCATGATCCTGCTGACGATTGGCATTTATCACTGGCACCACGAACAACTGGCGATCAGCGCGCAGATGGAAAAACGCGAGCGGTTGTTTCGCGAGCACCGACTATTCGACAAACTCACGCCCCTGGCCGGCGCCGACTACCTCAAGCGCCAAC
Source organism: Pseudomonas sp. PA-1-6B (assembly GCF_021609545.1). Taxonomy (NCBI): domain Bacteria; kingdom Pseudomonadati; phylum Pseudomonadota; class Gammaproteobacteria; order Pseudomonadales; family Pseudomonadaceae; genus Pseudomonas; species Pseudomonas sp. PA-1-6B. Next base: position 17,135 of record NZ_WJZM01000078.1, on the reverse strand, counting down.
TCGCCGACAGCCTGCGCGACAGCCAAGCGCAGCAACAACCACTGTCGTTGCTGGCCCTGGACCTGGATAACTTCGCCACCATCAACCAGGTCTACGGGCATGCCGAGGGCGATGCGGTGCTACAGGCGGTCAGCCATATGCTGCTGCTCAACCTGCGCCGCCAGGACCTGTTGTGCCGCCTGGCGGGCGATCGTTTTGTGGTGCTGCTGCCCAACACCGGCGAGCGCCAGGCCCAGGGCCTGGCGCTGGAATTGCAACACGCGGTGCAGAGCCTCGCCCACAAGACCCGGCAACAGGGCGAACGCCTGCAACTGACGGCGACCACGGCGGTGGTAATGGCCTTGCAAGAGTCACCCCACGAGCTGCTCAAGCGGCTGAATATGGGCCTGGCCCGGGCCAAGCAACCCCTTGCGAAAAGTGCCTGAAATGGCCGTGAAAACCAGCTGGTATGAAAACGACAGCCGCTTCATCCCCGGTCACTATCAACCCGCCACGTTGATCGACCTGGGCTTGTCCCGGGACATCGACAGCCATCGCCTGCTGCGCGGCACCGGCCTGTTCCACGAAGACATCCTGGCCGGCAATGCGCGGTTGAGCCCGCAACAGTTCCTGGGTTTGATCGGCAACAGCCGCAGACTGCTGGATGCCGATGACAGCAGTTTCCTGTTTGGCCAACGCCTGCTGCCCGGCTACTACGGCGCGGCCAGTCATGCCCTGGGGCATGCGCAGAACCTTCATCAGGCCCTGGATATCCTGATCCAGCAACAAGTGCTGCTCAGCCCGCTGGCCACGCTGCAACTGGAGCGGGATGAGCACCACGCCTACCTGTATTGGTTGGACAGCTGCGGCGCCGGCGAACACTGGCGCTTTGTGCTCGAAGCCAGCATGACTTCGCTGGTTGCCATGAGCCAATGGCTCAGCGGCCAGCGCTTGCCGTGGGTGTGCAGCTTCAGCCATGCCGAACCTCGGTATGTCGAGCAATACTGGGTGCATCTGGGCGAACACACGCGCTTCGAACGTCCTCTGGACATGATGTGCCTTCCCCGTGAATACCTCACCCACATCTGGCCCGGCGCTTCGGCCACGGCGGGCCAGGTCGCGCGCCAGCAAGCCCTTGAACAAATCGAGCAACTGGGCTTTGCCACAAGTTTTCTGGACTGCCTCTATGCCTACCTGCGCGAACACGTGCGCCAGCCACCAAGCCTGGAACAGGCCGCGCACACCTTCGCCATGAGCCCGGCCACGCTAAAGCGCAAGTTGCAACGGCACGACACCGGTTTTCAGCAACAGGTCGACCGGGTGCGCAAGCACGTGGTGTTGCACCTGTACCAGGCCAAGGGGTGGAGTAACGAGCAAGTGGCGGCGTACCTGAACTTCAACGATGCGGCGAATTTTCGGCGCTCGTTCAAGCGGTGGACGGGCAGCACGCCCAACCTGATCCGCCAACTATTCAGCAGCCGCTAGCCAGGCGTTCACGCAGGAACTCCACCAGCGCTTGCACCGGGCGTGAACTCTGGCGGTGCTGCGGGTACACCGCCGACAGGGTCAAGGCCTCGGGGGCGAAGTCCTCCAATACCTTGACCAGACGCCCATCCTTCAAGGCCTCGCTGACAATGAACGTCGGTAGGTAGGTAACGCCCAAACCGGCTATCGCGGTATCGCGCAGCAGATCACCGTTGTTGACGCGCATGCGCCCGCTGACGCTCAAGGCTTGCACCTTGCCTTTGAAACGCCATTGCACCTGACGGCCGTGGCCGTAAGGCAGGCAATCGTGCGTGGTTAAATCCTCGGGTTTCAATGGCGTACCCCGCAGCGCCAGGTAGTCGGGGCTGGCGCAATACACCCGCTCGATAGCGGCGATCCGCCGGGCGATCAGGGTGGAGTCTTCCAGGGTGCCGATGCGCAGCACCAGGTCGTAGCCTTCGCCGATCAAGTCCACCGGGCGGTCGCTCAGGTCGACTTCAACGCAGACCTGCGGATGCTGGCGCAAGAACAACGGCAACAGGCAACCCAGGTGCGCCATGGCGAACGACAAGGGGGCACTGAGGCGAATGGTGCCGCGGGGTTCGCTGTTCTGGCCGGCGATGCCCTGCTCCACTTGCTCCACCTCACCGAGCAGGCGCAAGGCCGACTCGTAGTAACTCTGGCCCAGCGGCGTGACGTCCAGGCGCCGTGTGGAGCGGTTGAGCAGGCGTACGCCCAGGCGGTCTTCCAGTTGGATCAGGCGGCGGCTGACAAATTGCTTGGACAAGCCCAATTGCTCGGCGGCGGCAGTGAAACTGCCGGATTCCATGACCTGGCAGAACAGGCGCATGTCTTCGAAGGGGTTCATTGTCGCTTCTCAGGGGACGATGGGCTGTTTTATAGCCTGTCAGTGGTCACACCACAAACCAAAATGTGAACACGATCAAATGTGGGAGCTGGCTTGCCTGCGATGGCGGTGGTTCAGTTGAAAAATCGGTGGCTGGCATACCGCTATCGCGGGCAAGCCCGCTCCCACAGGGGATCTGTGCCAGGCGCTGATGTTGCGGGCAATACATAACCCGTGTGGGAGCCAGATTGCCAGCTCCCACAGGGCTTTGCGGTGTTTTACAGAGCAGGTTACTTGGCAGCGAACGCCGAGTAGCTGTTCATCAGGTTGCGGTAGTTGGGAATGCGCGGCGAAAGCAGGTTGGCCAGGCCTTCCATGTCGTTGCGCCAGTCCACTTGCAGCTCGCAGGCCACCGAGAACCAGTTGACCAGTTGCGCACCGGCGGCAGTCATACGCGCCCAGGCGGCTTGTTGCACGGTTTCGTTGAAAGTGCCGGAAGCGTCGGTGACCACGAAAACCTCGAAGCCTTCAGCAAGGGCGCACAGGGTCGGGAATGCCACGCACACGTCGGTCACCACACCGGCAATGATGATCTGCTTGCGGCCGGTCGCCTTGACGGCCTTGACGAAATCTTCGTTGTCCCACGCGTTGATCTGGCCAGGGCGCGGGATGTACGGCGCGTCGGGGAACAGTTCTTTGAGCTCAGGCACCAGCGGGCCGTTGGGGCCGCTTTCAAAGCTGGTGGTCAGGATGGTGGGCAGGTTAAAGAACTTCGCCACGTCGGCCAGGGCCAGCACGTTGTTCTTGAACTCGTTAGGGGAGAAATCCTGCACCAGGGAGATCAGGCCGGTCTGGTGATCAACCAACAAAACAACAGCATCGTCTTTGTTCAAGCGCTTGTAAGTCATGGGTAACTCCTTTGGGGATAGGGTGTTCTTCAAAAGGCAAAGCAGGAGCAGCCGAACGCACCCCAGAACCCCTGGAAGTCGCTGACCGGCACGCTGGAAAGGCGCGCTTTTTCATGGCTGTGGGCATGCACGCCACAAGGGCCGCTGCAGTGGTGAACCTGGGCCTGCATCGGCGACGTCGGCCGCCAGTGCCCCGGCACCTTGACCACTGGCGACCAGTCGGGCAGCACCGGTACCCGTGGCGGGGCGAAATCTTCGAAGTCGCCAGCGCCGTACACGACCTTGCCGCCGACCACCGTCAGCACCGACTCGATCCATTTGATGGCTTCTTCCTCGACACTGAAAAAGTCCGCCGACAACGCGGCGACATCCGCCAGTTGGCCGACCTTGATCTGGCCTTTCTTACCCTGCTCGGAGGAGAACCAGGCGCTGCCGTGGGTGAACAACTCCAACGCGGTAAGGCGCGGCAAGCCCTCGGCGTGCAGCTCCAGGCCACCGACGGTACGGCCGCTGACCATCCAGTACAGCGAGGTCCAAGGGTTATAGCTCGACACGCGGGTGGCATCGGTGCCCGCCCCTACCGGCACGCCTTCGGCCAGCATGCGCTTGATCGGCGGTGTGGCTTCGGCGGCCTTGGCGCCGTAGCGCTCGACGAAGTATTCGCCCTGGAACGCCATGCGATCCTGGATCGCAATACCGCCACCGAGGGCACGCACGCGCTCGATGTTTTTCGGGGTGATGGTTTCGGCGTGGTCGAAGAACCACGGCAAGCCATTGAACGGAATGTCGCGGTTGACCTTCTCGAACACGTCGAGCATGCGCGAGATGGACTCGTCGTAAGTGGCATGCAGACGGAACGGCCAGCGCTGTTCCACCAGATGGCGCACCACCGGTTCCAGCTCCTGCTCCATGGTCAGCGGCAGGTCCGGGCGGGGTTCGAGGAAGTCTTCGAAATCCGCCGCCGAGAACACCAGCATCTCGCCGGCCCCGTTATGGCGCAGGTAGTCATCGCCCTGATGCAGGGTGACGCTGCCGGTCCAGTTCTTGAAGTCGCTGAGCTCTTCCTTGGGCTTCTGGGTGAACAGGTTGTAGGCGATGCGCACCGTCAACTGTTGATCCTTGGCCAGTTGCTCGATCACCGCGTAGTCATCGGGGTAGTTCTGGAAGCCGCCGCCGGCATCGATCGCGCTGGTCAGGCCCAGGCGATTGAGTTCCCGCATGAACTGGCGGGTGGAGTTGACCTGGTATTCCAAAGGCAGTTTCGGGCCCTTGGCCAAGGTCGCATACAGGATCATCGCGTTAGGCCGCGCCACCAGCATGCCGGTAGGGTTGCCGTTGCTGTCGCGCACGATCTCACCGCCCGGCGGGTTCGGCGTGTCCTTGGTGTAGCCCGCCACCCGCAGGGCTGCGCGGTTGAGCAAGGCGCGGTCGTACAAGTGCAGCACGAACACCGGGGTGTCCGGGGCGGCCTGGTTGAGTTCTTCCAGGGTGGGCATGCGCTTTTCAGCGAACTGGAATTCGTTCCAGCCGCCCACCACGCGTACCCATTGCGGCGTGGGCGTGCGGTCCGCCTGGTCCTTGAGCATGCGCAAGGCGTCGGCCAGGGACGGCACGCCTTCCCAGCGCAGTTCAAGGTTGTAGTTCAACCCGCCACGAATCAGGTGCAAGTGCGAGTCGTTGAGGCCGGGAATTACGGTGCGGCCCTTGAGGTCGATGACCTGGGTGCCGCTGCCGCGCAGGGCCATGGCTTCGCCGTCGGTACCCACGGCGACAAAGCGCCCTTGGTGGATGGCTACGGCGGTGGCGCGTGGGTTTTCCCGGTCCACGGTGTGGAACTGGCCATTGAACAGAATCAGATCGGCGTTCATAGGGTTTCCTTTACAGAGGCTTCAAGCCAGGGAGCGAACAGGCGGGTGGCCGCCGGCATCAGCAGGTACACCACCAGCAACACGATGGTCAGGGTGACCAGGAAGGTGGAGACCACGTAATTGGACAAAAACGGGTGCAACCGCAGGATCGGCCCCCAGATAAACGGCAGCAGCAGGGTTTGCGGCAGGATCACAAACAGGCTGACCACCGCCTGCTTCCAGCGCGGCGGCTTGGCACCACCCTCGGCCTGGGGCGTGAACCAGAATTCATTGGCCGCGCCGATTTCCGTCTGGTCGCCGTCCGCCAGCATCGGCGCGGCTTCGTCGATCAGGGCCTGGCGTTGCGGGGAGCCGAGCCACAGCTCAAGGGCGCTGGTGGAGCGATAGCGCAGCACGCAAGTGAACAGCGCCATGCCGTTTTGCTGGCTGCGCACCACGTCAACACCAAGGTGCCCAGGGCGTTCGCCCGCGATGCGCACGATGCGGCGCAACCAGGCTTCGTACTCGACTTCAAAGCCGGGTTTGACCCGGTGCTTGACGACCAGGGTGACGACTTCGTCGGGGCTGGTGTTGGTGGTTGAATCCATGGCTGAGTGCTTCCCCGGGGTATTGAGCGATGGGGAGAGTCTGGCGGCTTGGCGGCTGGGGAGAATTGGATGTATGTGCTGTTTGGCTTGTTGCAGGCAAAACTATGTGGCCCGCGCCATATGCTCCGCAATCCTGCCCCTCAGCCACCGCTCCGCTGGGTCGTTGTCATGCACCCCGCTCCACACCATCGACAACTCCGCTGCATCAATCGCAAACGGTGGGTCCTCGGCGCGCAGGCGTGTGCCCTCGGTCAACGCGCACGCGGCGTAATCGGGCACGGTCGCGATAATCTGCGTCCCCGCCAGCAACGCCCGTAACCCGCTGAACTGCGGTACCGCCAGTACCACGCGGCGCGAGCGGCCGATGCGGGCCAGGTCCAGGTCGATATTGCCGCTCAGGTCACCGGAGAACGACACCATTGCATGGGGCCTAGCGCAGTAGTCATCCAGGGTCAGCGGCGCCTCGCCGTCATCGCCGCGCAGGACCTTGCAGGGGATATCGCGCAGCTTCTTGCGTTTGGCATTGGCCGGCAGGTCGGTGGTGTAGCTGACCCCCACGGAAATTTCACCGCTGGCCAGCAGCGAAGGCATCAACAGGTAATTGGCGCGGCGCACCACTACGATGATGCCCGGCGCTTCTTCGCGCAGGCGGCTGAGTAACGACGGAAACAGCCCGAACTCCGCATCATCGGACAGGCCGATGCGAAACACCGCGCAGCTGGTGGAGGGGTCGAAATCCTTGGCACGGCTGACGGCGCCCGAGATGGTGTCCATGGCCGGTTGCAGCTCCTTGAGTATCGCCAGTGCCCGCGCCGTGGGTTCCATGGCACGGCCGTTGCGCAACAGCAACGGGTCGTCGAACAAATCGCGCAAGCGGCCCAATGCAGCGCTCACTGCCGGTTGGCCGATAAACAGTTTTTCGGCGACTCGGGTGAGGTTTTTCTCGAACATCAAGGCTTCGAAAATCACCAGCAGGTTCATATCGACGCGGCGCAGATCGTTGCGGTTCATGGGCACTATCCAAACGTTTTCCAGGGGGCCAGGGAAGCATGCACTGCACGCCTGGGATTGCATAGCTGTGCTGTCTTTTCCAGCACCGCACCTGGCGAAATTAACAACGATTAACTCGTCAGCCAGGCACTCCGGCAACAAGATGAAGCGCGTCTACACTGCACCCATCCACCGGGAACGTTCCCATCGACTGCGGATATTTGTCATGGCCCGACTCGAGCAATATGCCCCCCGGTTGCCCGCCACCGGTGGCCTGTGCCCCCGGCGTGAGCGCATCGCCAAACAACTGATCCTCGCCAACCTCGGCGAAAGCCTGGCGATCGCCGACCTGGCCCAGGCCTGCGCCTTGTCGCGCAGCCATTTTTCCCGCGCCTTCAAGTGCACCACCGGGCTGTCGCCCCAGGAATGGATTCGCCAGCAACGCATCCAGCGCGCCAAGGAACTGATTACCGGCTCGTCCCTGAGCCTCACCCAGATCAGCCTGGAATGTGGCTTTTGCGACCAGGCGCACTTCTGCCATATGTTCACCCGCAGCGAAGGCGTCAACCCGATGACCTGGCGAAATCACCACTCGCGCAGCAAACCTGATGTGATCGCTGCCTAGTGGTCTGCACGTACCTGGAATATGCTGGCCGCTCCCTTCCTCCAGAACCTGGGCAGCCATGAATGACTTGAGCGACCAGGCCGTGCATTTCGGCCCCTACCGCATCCACCCGCGCCAGCGCCTGGTGCTGGAGGCCGGCCGCCCGCTACGTCTGGGGCGGCGGGCGGTGGACATTCTGCTGATCCTGCTGGAGCACGCCGGCAATGTGGTGAGCAAACAGGAGTTGATCGCACGGGTCTGGCCCAAAAGCGTGGTGGAAGACGGCAACCTGCGGGTTCACATGGCTGCGTTGCGCAAGGCGCTGGGCGACGGCCAGGCCGGGCAGCGCTATATCGTCACGGTCGCCCAGCGCGGCTACAGTTTTGTTGCGCCACTGAGCATCGAACCCATGACGCTGCCCACCGACGGTGCGCCCCAAAGCCCCAGCCATAACCTGCCCCTGCGGCGCACGCGCATGATCGGCCGCCAAGCGCTGATCGACGCCCTGGTACAACAACTGCCGCAGCAACGCTTTATCACCCTGACCGGCGCCGGTGGCATCGGCAAGACCACCGTCGCTCTACGGGTCGCGGAATTGCTGATCGGGCATTACCGCGACGGTATTCACCTGCTGGACCTGGCGCCGCTCAGTGCCGCGTCCATGATCCTGCCCAACCTGGCCGCCCTGCTCGGCCTGACACCGGGCGAGAATGCCTCCCTGGCCGGCCTCGCCCGCAGCCTGCAGGCACGCCAGATGCTGCTGGTGATCGACAACTGCGAGCACCTGCTCGACGACATCGCCCTGATCAGTGAAACCCTGCTGCGCCATGCACCGCACCTGCACATCCTCACCACCAGCCGCGAAGCCCTGCGCGCCGAAGGTGAATATGTGCAGCGCCTTGAGCCGCTGGCCTGCCCGCCCGCCACCGGCAACCGCGCCCAGGCCCTGGGTTACCCGGCCATGCAATTGCTGATCGAGCGCGCCATGTCCCACCAGGAGAGCTTTGCCCTCAGCGACGCTGAACTGCCCCTGGCGATTGATATCTGCCAGCGCCTGGACGGCATTCCCCTGGCGATCGAACTGGTGGCCGCGCAAATTGAACGGTTTGGCTTGCCGGGCCTGCTGGTGCAGATGGAAGACAACTTTCGCCTGCTGACCCGCGGCCGACGCAGCGCCCTGCCCCGCCAGCAGACCCTGCGCGCCACGCTCGACTGGAGCTTTGACCTGCTCACCGCGTGCGAGCAAATCTGCCTGCGCCGCCTGGCGGTCTTCCGTGGCGGCTTCAGCCTGGTCAGCGCAGCGGCGGTGATCGCCGGGGAGCAAGTGGCCCCCGCCGAAGTGCTGGGCTCCATTACGCAACTGGTGGCCAAGTCGTTGTTGAACGTGGAAGCAAGCGATGACGAGATGGTCTATCGCCTGCTGGACATCACCCGCACCTACGCCCTGGAAAAGCTCAGCCAGGCCTGCGAACTGCATGCCACGCGAGAGCGCCACGCTGCACGCTGCCTGGCGCTGATGGAACAGGCCCAGGGCGACTGGGACCTGATCGCCACACAGCCGTGGATCGACCGTTACGCACCGCTGCGCGAAGACGTGCGCGCCGCCCTCGACTGGGGCTTTGCTGACGGCGGTGCGCAGTTGCTGGCTATCCGCCTGACGGTCAGCGCGATGCCACTGTGGCAAGAGTTGTCGTTGCTGCGAGAGCACGGCGGCTATGTGGACCAGGCGCTGGCGCTGATCGGCCAGGTCACCGCGCCCTGCACGCAATTGACCCTGCAACTGCAATTGGCCCTGGGCAGCCTCTCCTACCACGCCATGGGCGCCGCACCTCGGACCATTGCGGCATTCGAGGGTGCCGCACGCCTGGCCGAGACAACCCAGGACCTTGGCGGCCAGTTGCGGGCGGTCTCCGGGCTGATGGCGGTGAACCTGTGCGCCGGGCTCTACGGCCCAGCGCAGGCGCTGAGTGTACAGTTCGAACGCCTCGACCCACGCACCGAGCCGTTGCTGGACCTTAGCGCGCAGCGGTTGCGTGCGCTGGGCCAGCATTACACCGGCAACCAGACGCTCGCCCGGCACCACGCCGAGCAGGTGCTGCAGCGCATGTCCCAAAGCGGTCACGTGAACCGCTTTGCCCTCGGCGTTGGCGTGCAGTACGACCAGGGCGTCGCCTCCTTGACCGTGCTGGCGCGAATCCTGTGGTTGCAGGGCTTTCCCGAGCGCGCCTGGCGCACCGCCAGTCAGGCGCTGGAGTTGGCGCTACAGATCAACCACGGCACCTCGATCTGCTACACCCTGGCCCTGGCTGGGGTGGTGATCGCCCGCTACAACGGCGCCGAAGACGACGCCCAAGCCCTGCAAAGGCTGCTGCTGGAGCAGTCGCACAAGCATTCGGTGCAGTTGTTCCAGACCTGGGCCGGGCATTACGCCGGTATTCTTGGCCATCCGGATTGGCAGGGCCTGGGCCTGATCCAAGACACCTTGATCACCTTCGGCACCCATGCCGTGGATGTGCCAACCCTGGAACGCGCGCGCAGTGGCGCGGCGGGCTGGTGCGCCCCGGAGATTCTGCGGGTGTACGCCTTGCAGCTAGAGGATGAGCACACCACTGAAACCCTGCTGCTGGAGGCGCTGGGCCTGGCGCACCAGCAAGGCGCCCTGGCCTGGGAGCTGCGCTGCGGCGCAGCCCTGGCGCAACTGTGGCAACAGCAGGGGCGCATTCAGCTCGCCAGGGACTTGCTCGGTTCAATCCATGCACGTTTCAGCGAGGGCTTCGCCACTCAGGATCTACTGCACGTGCGCTGCCTGCTCGACGAGTTGCAGGACAAACGGCCGGCCTGAGAACGCGCCCAGGCAAGGCGCGTAGCCTTGCTGCAAACGCGCGACCTGGCGCGGGTCGCGCAGTTGCCCCAGGGCGTAGCTGCGCACACAGTTGAGCAACCGATAGCGCGCCGGGCCCAGGCCGGGCTCGACGCTCAGCAGCGAGACGTTGACCAGGCGTGCCAGCAGGTAAGAAAGATCGGCATGTTCGAGCTCGGTACCGGTCACCAGGTCACTCAGGGTGGGTAAGGTGACTGCCATCTTGAACAGACTCAATTGCAGAAACAGCCAGCACTCCGGCAGGCTCAAGCGCTCGTAGCTCCAATCCAGGGCCGCGGTCAGTGAGCGATGGCGCTCCACTGCCGTGCGGCGCCCGCGGGCCAGCACTTGCAAGCCTGTGCGTACTTGCATCTGCACACCGCCGATGCCCAACGCATCCACCTGGGCGGCCGCCAATTCCAGGGCCAACGGCAGGCCGTCCAGACGCCGACACAGGTCGCCCAGCGGCGCCAGGTCCTGAGGCCGCAAATCAAACCCCTGCTGATTGGCACGCGCGCGCGCCACGAACAGTTGCACCGCAGGACAGGCCATCGCCTGCTCGACATTGGCCAACGACTTTGGCGACGGCACTTCCAGCCGAGGCACGCGCACTGCCCACTCGCCAGGGGCCAGCAAGGCTTCGCGGCTGGTGATCAGTACGCTGATGCCCGGCGCCGTCTCGCGCAGCGCACGCATCAGTTGTCGACACGCGGCCAGCAGCAGGTCAGCGCCGTCGAGTACCAGCAACACGTGGCGCGAGGCCAGGCGCCGGCCCAGTTCGTTGAGGCTCGCGGGCGTCGAATGCAACTGCAACACCCTGGCCAGGCTACCGAGCAGTTCGCTCGGGGTTTGCACAACGGTCATGTCGACCCACCATACGCCGTCGCGATAGCGCGGCAATACCCGCTCGGCCAGGGCCAGGGCCAGCGTGCTCTTGCCAATGCCGGCCACGCCGGTGAGGGTCAATAAGCGCTGCACAGGCAACCGTCGCGCCAGCACGCCCACCAGTTCATCACGCCCCCACACCGGGCTGAGCCGTGCAGCCAGGTTGTGCTCAGGCAGCAGCGTCGGCAGCGCGTCCTGCGCAGGCGCAGCGAAGCAGTAACCGCGCTGGGGGTGATTGAGGATCCAGCGTTGGCCGTCCAGGGCACGACGCAGCGCGGCGATATGCACACGCAGGTTGCTGTCTTCAACGACGCTGTTGGGCCACACCCGTTCGATCAGGGTCGCCTTGCTGACGAAGTGCCCGGGCGCTTCGAGCAGTACCGCGAGAATATCCAAGGCTCGCCCGCCCAGTGGCACCGGCCAGCCCGCCTTGCTGACCAGGCGCTGCTGCCGATGAAAGATGTAGGGGCCAAAGCTCACCGCCGTAGCATTTTGCATGTCCGTCACAGCGCTGAAACACCCGTGCTTGAGTGCCTGCGCATCCTTTTTCCATGGGCTCGACGCTATCTTGCCAGTTGGCGATGACAGGACAATGCTGGCACGGGGAGCGATACGGACAATCGGGTGCCTGAGACGGACATGGTGTCGCTAACTGAACTGTTGTCGGTATTGGGTCGGGTTCAGCCCGAGCTTTTCGCTGAACAGAAAGCGCATATGCCGCACGCTGCCAAAGCCTGCGTGGAAGGCCACGGTCTTGAGCGGCAGGTCGGTGGTTTCCAGCAGGTGCCGGGCCCGGTCGATGCGCGCGCCCTGCAGGAACGCCATGGGCGTCATCTGCACCTCCTTGGCGAACAGCCTCGCGAAGTGGCGTGCGCTCATTCCGGCCAACTCAGCCATGGACTCGATGGTAAAGGGTTGATCCAGATGCGCCAGGATGTGGTTCTGCACGCGGGTGATCGGAGTTTCCTGAGGCGCCACGGCCGCGGTCATCGGGCTGAACTGGGCCTGGCCGCCCTGGCGTTTCATCACCACCAGCAGCACCTTGGCCACGTCCACCGCCACCTGCTTGCCGTGGTCCTGGGCAACGACCGACAGGGCCAGGTCGATACCCGCAGTGACGCCGCCAGAGGTGATCAGGCGCCCGTCCTGCAAATAGATGCGATCGGTCTCGACGATGGCGTTGGGAAACGCCTTGATCAACCGCTCGGTGTAGTGCCAATGGGTGGTCACGCGGTGCCCGTCGAGCAAACCTGCGTGGCCGAGCACAAAAGCGCCGGTGCAGATCGAGCCAAAACGCCGAGCCCGTGACGCCGCGGCTTTGAGCCAGGGCAACAACGCGGGGTGGCATTCGTTATAGGCGCCGGGGCCGCCAGGCACCAACAGCAGGTCATAAGCCGCCTGGGCCTGGTTCAACAGCAGGTCGGTCTGCACGCTCACGCCATTGGAGGCCTGCAACGGGCCGGGCTCAGTGCCGATGGTCAGGATCTGGTAGTGGTCGGCCGCTGGCAGGTAGCGGTTGGCAATCGAAAACACTTCCAGCGGCCCGGCCATGTCGAGCAGCAGGAAGTCCGGGAACAGCGCCATGGCCACGGTTTTCATAAGCGGGAAATGTCCATCGAGAAGGAGTGCGACGGGCATTATGGCACGACTTTAACTGTCAACTTGAAAGAGACAGTTATTCTATTTTCATCTTCTTAATCAATCATTCGTTAACCATTAACCTTCTTCTCAACGCAAGCGCTCTGCATCTCGCAGCCCGCGCTCACTTGAGGACTGGACCATGCTGACCCTTCGCAAAGCTTCCGAACGCGGCGCCGCCAATCACGGTTGGTTGAAGTCGTTCCACACCTTCTCTTTCGCCAACTACTGGAACCCCAAGGAACAGGGTTTTTCCGATTTGCTGGTGATCAACGATGACCGCGTCGCCGCAGGCAAAGGTTTCGGCCAGCACCCGCACCGCGACATGGAGATCTTCTCCTACGTGCTCGAAGGCGCGCTGGAACACAAGGACACCCTAGGCACCGGCTCGGTGATCCGCCCCGGCGATGTGCAACTGATGAGCGCGGGCAGCGGCGTAGCCCACAGTGAGTTCAACCACAGCCAGCGTCATGGCGTGCACTTCCTGCAAATCTGGATCGTGCCCAACGAAGCAGGCGCCAAGCCGCGCTATCAGCAGGAGCACTTCACAGAAGCGCAAAAACGCGGGCGTTTGCAGTTGATCATCTCACCGGAGGGCGCCAACGGTTCGCTGAAAGTGCGCCAGGACGCACGGGTGTATGCCGGGCTGTTCGACGCTGACGAAAGTGCCCGCCTGGAGCTGGCACCGGATCGCTACGCCTACATCCATGTGGCGCGCGGCAGCGTTGAACTCAACGGCCAGCGCTTGCAGGAAGGCGACGGTGTACGGGTACGGGACGAACGCCAGATCCGCCTGAGCCACGGCGAAGACGCTGAAGTACTGGTGTTTGACCTGCGCCCCAACGAACTGCCGCAAATGCCATGACGGCGGCAGTGTTGGTCCCGCCAGCGGGACCATCGTTGGCATCGATAGTCACCATCAGCGCAATGAAGTTCTCTAAAAAAATGCAACGCGTAACATCAAACCCATGCCAAACGGCACCCAACTAAAACACTCGGAGCACATCATCATGAAACGCCAACTCTTGCTTAGCCTCGCTTTCTCGGTACTCGCTGCAAACGCTTTTGCCCACCCGGTTGTCGCTGAAGGCGGCGCGGATCGCCTGATAGAAACCCGTGTTGCCGAAGGTGGCGCGGATCGTCTGCAAGAACGTGGTTTGGCTGAAGGCGGTGCTGATCGCTTGCAGGAACGTGGTCTGGCTGAAGGCGGTGCCGATCGTCTGCAGGAACGTGGCCTGGCTGAAGGTGGTGCCGATCGTCTGCAGGAACGTGGCCTGGCTGAAGGTGGTGCCGATCGCCTGCAGGAACGTGGTCTGGCTGAAGGTGGTGCCGAGCGTCTGCTGAGCACCCACGTATAACCCCGCACTGTTGGCGGGACACCCCAAACCGGCCTGATCAGCCGGTTTTTTTTCGTCTTCGATTTGCCTGGGTATCCACACGATGTCGACTGAAGCGCTAAGCCGTTCCTCAACCCGGCAACGGGATTACCCGCAGCGGCCGTACCGACTTGTAGGAAAAACTCGAATAGATCTCCTTGACGCAAGGCAAGGTCTGCAAGACCTCTCGGGCAAACTCACCGAACGATTCCAGGTCCTTGGCCACTACTTCCAGCAAAAAATCATAGCGCCCAGAGACGTTATGGCACGCCACAATTTCTGGGATGGCCAACAGACGTTGCTCGAACGCCCGGGCAATTTCCTGGGTGTGGCTTTCCATCATGATGCTGACAAACGCGGTCACCCCGTAGCCCAGTGCCTTGGGCGAGAGAATCGCCTGGTAGCCACTGATCACCCCACTTTCTTCCAAAGTGCGCACCCGACGCCAGCACGGTGAAGTGGTGAGCGCCACCCGCTCGGCCAACTCGGCCACGGTCAGGCGGGCATTGCCCTGCAACGCGTTCAAAAGGGCTTTATCGGTGCGGTCCAGCTTGATGGGCATAACGTGCCTCTAATCCTTATTTTTATCGGTGTTTGATCCACAAACGCGGGTTTTTCCAGGCTTTTTTGCAAGGTTCATCTGTGATTATGAGCATAGCATTGTAGGAAATAAGGAGCGCCCGACATGCACAATAAACACACCACATTCGGCTTTTCCACCCGTGCCATACACCACGGCTATGACCCCCAGGACCACCACGGCGCACTTGTCCCGCCGATCTATCTGTCTGCGACCTTCGCCTTTCCCACCGTCGAATACGGCGCCGCCTGCTTTGCCGGCGAAGCCAGCGGCCACTTCTATACGCGCATTTCCAACCCGACCCTGGCCCTGCTGGAGTCACGCATGGCCAGCCTGGAAAACGGCGAGGCCGCCGTAGCGTTCAGCTCCGGCATGGGCGCGATTGCCGCGACGTTCTGGACCCTGTTGCGCCCGGGCGACGAGATCATCGTCAGCCAGACGCTCTATGGTTGTACGTTCGCCCTGCTGCACCACGGCCTGAGCGAATTCGGCATCAAGGTGCGGCATGTCGACCTGACCGACCTCACCGCCCTGCAAGCAGCGTTCACCCCGGCCACCCGCATGCTCTACTGCGAGACCCCGGCCAACCCCAACCTGCGCCTGATCGACATCGCCGCCGTGGCCGAACTGGCCCATCAGCAGCCAAATGTCACCGTGGTGGTCGATAACACCTATTGCACTCCCTACCTGCAACGCCCCCTGGAACTGGGTGCCGATGTGGTGGTGCACTCGGCCACCAAATACCTCAGTGGCCACGGCGACATCACCGCAGGCATCGCGGTGAGCAACCAGGCCCTGGCGCAGCGCATTCGCCTGCAAGGGCTCAAGGACCTGACCGGCGCGGTGATGTCGCCCCAGGACGCCGCATTGCTGATGCGTGGCCTCAAGACCCTGGGCCTGCGCATGGACCGCCATTGCAGCAACGCCCAAGCGGTGGCCGAGGCGCTGCAGGCGCACCCTGCGGTGCAGTGGGTAACCTACCCCGGTCTGCGTTCTTTCCCACAATACGAACTGGCAAGCCGGCAAATGAAACTGCCCGGTGGCATGATCGCCTTTGAACTCAAGGGCGGCCTCGAAACCGGTCAGCGCTTCATGAACGCACTGCAACTGTTCACCCGCGCAGTCAGCCTGGGGGATGCCGAATCACTGGCCCAACACCCGGCGAGCATGACCCACTCCACCTACACGCCCGAACAACGGGCGCAGCACGGTATCAGCGAGGGCCTGGTGCGTTTGTCGGTGGGGCTTGAAGACGTTGCCGACCTGCTGGCCGATATCCATCAGGCCCTGGCGAAGTGCAGCGCTCCCAACCTGCGGCCCATTGCGACAGCGGCGTATGCGATGAAATAGCGTCCAACCCCATGGGTTATGCGGTGCCTGGGCGGCGGTCGGAAGGATCCGACTGCCGCTCTGCCTGTTTAATGTTCTTTTTTCGCAGATTGGATCCCCCTCCTTTAGCCAGCCTGTACTAGCATGTCAGCGGCGGGACGCACTATCACTGCAGGTTATTCACATCAGTTACCTTCTTAACCCCCGTCGCTATAAGGCCCAATACCTGCACGAAACTCATGGACGAATTGATGAACTCACACCTGTTCCCACAGATAGGCAAGGTCATCGCCAGCACCGGCAGCCGCCATTTCCCACGCATGCTGCATGACCTGATCCTCACCCAATTGGCAGTGGACGCCACCCATATCACCCAATTGCAAGTCAGCCGCGAAGGCCTTGGCCGCCGCAAGATCAGCCCGGTGTACACCGATTCGGTGGCGGCCCTGGGCAGCGAGCAACTCGCCGCACAACTGCACCTCACGCGCCGCAAGGACGATGTGCGCTATGTACTGTCGGTGTATCGCTCGCACCCGTCCGACAGCTTTTCCGCGCAAGAACGCAGCATGCTCCAGGACTTCTCCACGCTGTTGCTGCCCATGGTGGAAAAACACATCACCGCGCTGCAGCCATCGCTCCCGGACAGCCCGTGCGCAGTGCCTCAACCCCAGGGCATCGACACCTTGCGCCGACGCATCCAGGAGCGCCTGCTGCAATCGGGGCTGACCTTGTCCAACCGTGAACTGGAAGTGTGCGTAGGCCTGCTGGCCGGGCGCACCGCGCCGGAGTTGGCCGAGCAACTGGCGTTGAAGGTCAACACCATCGAGAGCTACCTCAAGCGTGCGGCGATCAAGTTGGGGATCAGCGGGCGGCACTCGTTGTTGCGGTGGATGTACTCGACCGAGTCTGACACGGCCCTATAACCCAAGCCTACATCCCATGTGGGAGCTGGCTTGCCTGCGATAGCCATAGGTATCTACATAACTCTGTTAGCTCAACGGTAACCACGATGCGACGCGAGCCGCTCTTGATCTTGATCTGCTTTTGATCTTAGGCGCCCCGTTAAACCACGCTGGCGGATTACGGGCACACCGAGCCTAAGCGAGGTGCCGAGTGGTGGGGCAAGAGCGTTTTGCTTACTTTTGTCTGGGCCGGCATTCCGGCTTTTCAAAAGTGAGCCGCTGTAAAAGCGGAACCCT
>NZ_WJZM01000077.1:0-25539 GCF_021609545.1 Pseudomonas sp. PA-1-6B | reverse complement strand
GGCGAATAGATATCAAGGTCACCTGAATTTAAACTTAAACGCACCGGACTGCCTGGCGAATGCCGTTTATAAAGAAAACTCTGACGTAATTCGTCAGTTATTTCTGCTTTTCAAAGCGATAGAACAGGTTTGGCTCACTGACCATGTACAGATTGCCGCTCTCGTCCATGGTCACGCCTTCGGCACGTGGGATCGTGTCTTTCAGGCCATTGAAGCCGCCAAGCAAGGTCATGAAGCTGACTTGCTCGCCCGTTTCATCCAGTTCCAGTAGCAGGTGGGAATCGGCCGACAACACCAGCAAATGCCCGGTACGGGGGTCGATGGACAGGGCCGACAGGTTGCGCACATCCAGTTCGGTGCTGGCCAGTTTTTGCTTGTCGCCGGCCAGCGTATTGCCATCGCTTTTCCAGGTGAACAAGGCCGGCGGACGCTCTTCGCCCAGCACCAGCTGCTGGTTGCGCTTGTCCCAGGTGACGGCTTCAAAGGCTTTGTTCTGATCTTTGGACGGGCCCAGGTCATGACTGGGGAAATCGGCCTTGTTCAGCGCCGTAGTGCCGGCGTCGACCTTGACCACGGTCAGGCTGTGATCGCGTTCATCGACCACCGCCATCAAGCCGTTTTCCATCACCGCCACGCCTTCCGGGTTGTTCCAACCGTTGAGCGGCATTTTGCGCAACACATCGCCTTGCAGGCTCAGTTCGACCAGGAAGGGGTTCTTGCCCATCACCGAAAACAGGGTTTTGGTCTGAGGGTTGTAGGACAGGTCCGAAGCCTCATCCTTCTCCATACCGGGCAGCAACTTGGCGTCGATCACCGCGTGATAGTCGGGCAGCCACACACTCTCCCGGCGCTCAGCCGAACTTTCGAAACGCTCCAGCACCCACAGCAGACCGCGATCGTCCCAGTGCATGGCCCAGGCCACGCCATACAAAATGGCACCGGCCAAGAACACCCAGGAATACCAGCGCATGGACAAGCGAGAGCGGAGCGAGGTTTTCGAAGTAGGCAGAGGCACGACCATTGAGCGCTTTTCCGGAAAGTCAGCTGTAGGGGATAGCACAGGATTCAAGGCCCCGCGCGCAAGAGCAGGGAATTATCCGGATGGCGTGTGAAAAAAATGCAAAACGCCGGATCCTGCAGATGTACGCAAACAACTGTGGGAGCGGGCTTGCCCGCGATTGAGGGCGTTCAGTCAACTATTCATTGACTGTCACACCGCCATCGCGGGCAAGCCCGCTCCCACAGTTTGATCGCAGTTTGGCAGTGATTTAGCGCACAACGCTTTCGAAGCGATTGACACCCGCCAGCTCCAACACCACTTCATCCCCCACATTCAACGGGCCAACGCCCGCCGGGGTGCCGGTCAGGATCACGTCGCCCGCTTGCAGGGAGAAGCAACCTGCCATGTACTGAATCATCGGCACAATCGGGTTGAGCATCTGCGCGCTGTTGCCGTCCTGGCGCACTTCGCCGTTGATGCTCAGGCGAATGCCGATATCGGTCACGTCTGCAAAGGTACTGCTGACCACGAAGGGGGCAATCACCGCCGCGCCATCGAACGACTTGGCGATTTCCCACGGCAGGCCCTTGGCTTTGAGCTCGGCCTGTTTGTCGCGCAGGGTCAGGTCCAGGGCCGGGGCGAAGCCCGAGATGGCGTCCAGCACTTCTTCCCGGCTCGGCTTGGCGGACAAAGGCTTGCCGATCAACACGGCGATTTCCGCTTCGTAGTGCACCGAACCGCGTTCGGTCGGAATGGCAAAACCGCCTTCCAACGGCACCACGCAACTGCCCGGCTTGATGAACAGCAGCGGCTCGGTGGGCACCGGGTTGTCCAGTTCCTTGGCGTGTTCGGCGTAGTTACGCCCGATGCACACCACTTTACCCACCGGGAAGTGGATGTTGGTGCCGTCGACATACTTGTGCTGGTAGCTCATGGAACGACTCCTTCAGGTGCGGTTAAACAGCGAAGATCTTGCCGGGGTTCATGATCCCGTTAGGGTCGAACACGGCTTTGACGGCCTTCATGTATTCGATTTCAACCGGTGAGCGGCTGTAGGTCAGGTAATCGCGCTTGGTCATGCCCACCCCGTGCTCGGCGGAGATCGAGCCGTTGTACTTGGCGACGGTCTCGAATACCCATTTGTTCACGGTGGCGCACTTGGCGAAAAACTCATCCTTGCTCAGGTTTTCCGGCTTGAGGATGTTCAGGTGCAGGTTGCCGTCGCCGATATGGCCGAACCAGACAATTTCGAAGTCCGGGTAGTGTTCGCCGACGATCGCGTCAATTTCGCTCAGAAAGGCCGGCACTTTCGAAACGGTCACCGAGATGTCGTTCTTGTACGGCGTCCAGTGGGAAATAGTTTCGGAGATGTACTCGCGCAGCTTCCACAGGTTGTGCAGTTGGGTTTCGCTCTGGCTCATCACGCCATCCAGCACCCAGCCCTGCTCCACACAATGTTCGAAGGTTTCCAGGGCGTGGTTGGCGACTTCTTCGGTGGTAGCTTCAAATTCGAGCAACGCGTAGAACGGGCACTCGGTTTCGAACGGCGCCGGCACGTCGCCACGGCCAAGGACTTTGGCCAGGGCCTTGTCCGAGAAGAATTCGAAGGCGGTCAGGTCCAGCTTGCTCTGGAAGGCGTGCAGCACCGGCATGATCGAGTCGAAATCAGTCGTGCCGAGCACCATCGCCGTGAGGTTCTTTGGCGCACGGTCCAGGCGCATGGTGGCTTCGACCACAAAGCCCAGGGTGCCCTCGGCGCCGATAAACAGCTGGCGCATGTCGTAGCCGGTGGCGTTCTTGATCAGATCGCGGTTCAGCTCCAGCACATCGCCTTTGCCGGTGACGACCTTCATGCCGGCCACCCAGTTGCGGGTCATACCGTAGCGAATCACTTTGATCCCGCCGGCATTGGTGCCGATATTGCCGCCAATCTGGCTGGAACCGGACGAGGCGAAGTCCACCGGATAATAAAGGCCGTTTTCTTCGGCGACGTTCTGCAATTGCTTGGTGACCACACCCGGCTGGCACACGGCGGTGCGGTCGGTGAGGTTCACGTCGAGGATCTGGTTCATATAGTCGAACGACACCACCACTTCGCCGTTGGCGGCAACGGCAGCAGCCGACAAGCCCGTGCGCCCGCCCGATGGCACCAGCGCCACCTTGTGCTCATTGGCCCACCGTACGATGGCCTGCACCTGCTCGGTGGTCTTCGGGAATACGATAGCGGTGGGTGCGGGGGCGAAGTGCTTGGTCCAATCCTTGCCGTAAGCCTCCAGGGAGTCGGCGTCGGTCAGCACTTTGCCGGGCTCAACCAGGGTCTTTAGCTCATCAATCAGGGCAGGATGGGTCATCGACAGAACTCTCGAACAATTCATGGTCATCCTGAGAACGCTTCACGTCGCAGGAATAGGTGTTTAGCGGGGTGCGTATGCTAGCATACCGCCCCCGCAGGACAGACCCAAAGGGCGTTTCTGCGGTGACGGCTTTCCTGCCGTCCGGGTCAGCTTGCGCTGCTCGACTCCCTGCCAATTTTCTCCGGGATACAGGTTTACGCAGATGAGCAAGACTTCTCTCGATAAGAGCAAGATCAAGTTCCTTCTTCTGGAAGGCGTCCACCCATCGGCTGTCGACGTTCTGAAAGCCGCCGGGTACACCAGCATTGAGTACATCACCAGTTCTCTGCCGGAAGCCCAGCTCAAGGAAAAGATCGCCGACGCGCACTTTATCGGCATTCGCTCCCGCACTCAGCTGACCGAAGAGATCTTCGACCACGCCAAGAAACTCGTGGCTGTCGGCTGTTTCTGCATCGGCACCAACCAGGTCGACCTCAATGCAGCGCGCGAGCGCGGCATCGCGGTGTTCAATGCACCGTACTCCAACACCCGTTCCGTAGCGGAGCTGGTGCTGGCCGAGGCCATCCTGCTGCTGCGCGGTATCCCTGAGAAGAACGCTTCCTGCCACCGTGGCGGCTGGATCAAGAGCGCGGCCAACTCCTTCGAAATCCGCGGCAAGAAGCTGGGCATCGTCGGCTACGGCTCGATCGGCACGCAACTGTCGGTGTTGGCTGAAGGCCTGGGTATGCAGGTGTTCTTCTACGACACCCTGACCAAGCTGCCATTGGGCAACGCCACCCAAGTGGCCAGCCTGACCGAGCTGCTGGGCATGTCCGACATCGTCACCCTGCACGTTCCGGAAACGGCCGAGACCCAGTGGATGATCGGTGAGAAGGAAATCCGCGCGATCAAGAAAGGCGGGATTCTGATCAACGCCGCTCGCGGCACCGTGGTCGAGCTGGATGCCCTGGCCGACGCGATCAAGGACAAGCACCTGATCGGCGCTGCCATCGACGTGTTCCCGGTGGAGCCGCGCTCCAACGATGACATCTTCGAAAGCCCGCTGCGTGGCCTGGACAACGTGATCCTGACCCCGCACATCGGCGGCTCCACCGCTGAAGCCCAAGCCAACATCGGCCTGGAAGTCTCGGAAAAACTGGTCAAGTACAGCGACAACGGTACCTCGGTATCGTCGGTCAACTTCCCGGAAGTGGCCCTGCCGGCTCACCCGGGCAAGCACCGCCTGCTGCACATCCACCAGAACATCCCTGGCGTGATGATGGAGATCAACAAGGTCTTCGCGGAAAACGGCATCAACATCTCCGGTCAGTTCCTGCAGACCAACGAGAAGGTCGGCTACGTGGTGATCGACGTCGACGCCGAGTACTCGGACCTGGCGCAAGAGAAGCTGCAGCACATCAACGGCACTATTCGTAGCCGCGTGTTGTTCTAAGGCTTCAAGCGCTGGATAAAAAATGGGAGACCCGCAGGGGTCTCCCATTTTTTTGCCCGAATAACGCTTATTTGACGTTAACGGTGATCACTTTCGAAGCGACTGTGGGCTCGAACTGGCGATGCACGTTGTCGCCGGCCACCAGTTGCAGGGTGTGCTTGCCTGGCGTCAGGGTCAGCTCGGTTTCGGTCTGCGCCTTGCCGAAGTGAATCGAGGTAGGCGTGGCCGGGATCGCCTCATTGGCGTTGAGCGACTCCACCTTCTGGTCTACCAGCAGGTGGTGGTGCCCGGCGTTAGGCACTTGCTTGTCGATCGGTTCCAGGTCCAGCTTCTTGACGCCGAATTTGACGGTGAAGGTTTTATCAACGGTGGCGCCATCTTTCGGCGAGACGATGAACACTTCGGCACCTTCAGGCGCAGGCGTACGAGGAAGGTCTGCGGCACTGGCCAACATCGAGGTACCCAGCAAAAGGCTGGCAATCGTTGCACGGGACAAAAGGGCTTTCATTCGCTTCTCCAGTTTTTCTGTGAAATCTGTAGGGTTATGACAACTTCGCGATAAATTGCGGTCCAAGGCACCCGACACCATAACAAAACGTTGCTGAAAGGCGCCTCGCCTGTACGAATTCTTTAGGAGTGACCATGCGCTTTTCGCCTGGCCTGTTGCTGTTGCTTCCTCTTCTGAGCCCCTTGGCTCATGCCGAACTGATTGACGACGTCAACGATCGCGGTGAACTGCGCATCGCCCTGGAAGCCAATACCCCGCCGTACAATTTCAAAGAGGGCGACAAACTCGCCGGCTTTGAAGTGGAGCTGGGTGAACTGCTGGCCAAGGAAATGGAGGTGCGCTCCTCGTTTATCACCACCGATAACGCGGACCTGCTGTCCGGTGTGGAAACCGGCAAGTACGACGTGGCCATTAACCATATGGCTATGACTGCCGAGCTTGAGGATCGTTTCGATTTCAGTGAGCCTTACCACCAGAAGCCGGCATTGGCGATCCCGTTCCAGAAGGGCAACCCGGCGTTCAAGACCAGTTTGAACGGGGCGTTGAAGCGGGTTAAGGACGATGGCCGGTTGAAGGCGCTGGCGCAGAAATGGCTCAAGGTGCAATAAATGTGGGAGCTGGCTTGCCTGCTCCCACATTTGATCTGTTTAAGCTTCTTAAAGCTGCGTGAGGGCCGCCGCCGCCTCAGGCAACTGCAACTCACTGAACACCTGCACACCATGGCGCTTGAGCAGCGCTGCCGTGACGCCTTCGCCACTGACCTTCACCCCGCTGAAGGTGCCGTCATAGGTCAACAGATTGCCGCAGGATGGGCTGTTGGCCTTGAGAATGGCGATGCGGATGTGATGCCGTTGCACCAGCGCCAAGGCTTGGCGGGCACCGTCGAGAAAGGCGCTGGTGAAGTCTTCGCCCTCGGCCGTCAGCACCTGGGCGCGGCCTTCCCACACGTCGATCCCCTGCCCGCCTGGGATTTCGGCCGATGGCCGCGGCGTGGGCAAGCCGCCCGCCACTTCCGGGCAGATGGCAACCACGCGGCCTTCAGCTTGCCACGCTGCCAGTGGGTCGAATGGTCCGCTGGCCCCGCCGTCATAGCGCACCTTGTGCCCGAGCAGGCAGCGGCTGACCAGAATCTTTTCCATGCTTAAAACGGCTCATTGCCCCGCCGGCGAAACCAGCCCGTCAAGGACAGGCGTTCGCGCGTAGCGGGCAGGACTTCGTGAGGCACCTCGCCCGACAGGAATACCACCAGGCAACCCCCGGTGGGCACCACGTCGTATTCGACACCGCCCTTGAGGTACATGCGCAGTTGGCCGCCATGCTCAGGCAGCCAGGCGTCGTTCAAGTAGATCACCGCCGAGACCATGCGCCGGTCATCGTCGCGAAAACGGTCTACATGCTTGAGGTAAAACGCGCCCGGCGGATACATCGCGAAGTGGCTTTCGAAATCTTCCAGGCCCAGGAACAGGCTGCGATTCATCGCCAGGCGCAGGCCGTCCATCACGCCCATGTAGGTATCGCAGATAGGCGCGTCCCCCTCCTCCAACCACTGGATATGGTCACCGCGAATGCCCTCGCGAATCTCCTGGGCCGGCCCACGACCTACTGCTGCGGGCGCCAGTTCACCTTGCGCCGCACGTTTACGGCACTCAGCCGCCAGCTCCAGGGTCAGAGCCTGGGGCAGGAAGCCATTTTGCTGCGACCAGCCTTTTTCGGCCAGGTCGTCGACGATGCGTTGCAGCAGCGGGTGATCGAGGGGTATCTGCATGGCGCGCATAGTATCCATACGCCTGAAAATCCGACAGCGCCGTTGAGCGTCTGAATACACTTTAGTCAGGTGACTGATAGGACTTCTCGACAAATCCTACGCCCGACACGGACAATAGTGGCCGACTGACAGGAGTCCTTATGCGTCGTTTGTTTTTTTCTGTGTTGATGTTCTGCGTTTTGCCCGCCTGGGCAGACGGCCATGACCAGTTGTACAAGGTCGCCGGCTGGGCCGAACAACGTGCGCACTTCAATGACGCCCTCAGTGCCGCCCAGCAGCGCTACCGCAATAGCCTGCCGCCGGTGGTGTACCAGGCGCTGGTGGACAACAGCAATAAACGCTTTGCCGCCCAGGCCATGGACCAGCGTGCCGAGGCGCAATTGCGCAAGCACTTGCCCGACCCGAAACCTGCCCTGGCGTTTTTCCAATCGCCCCTGGGCCGCAAGATCGTCGCCGCCGAGTTGCTGGCCACGCGCCGCGACCAACTGGCAAAAAACGCCCAGGGTCTGCCTAAACTCGAAGCCGATGCCACCCGCAGCCTGATCATCGGCCACTTGGCCCAGGCCCTGCCCGCCCGCGAGGCCGGCGCCGAGGTCAGCCTGGCGATTGCGGGCGTGGCGGCCGACAGCTTGAGCCAGATGATCCCAGGCCTGCTCGGCGGCGGTCAGGCGCAAGGAATGTTGAATGGCCAGCGTGAGCGGTTGATGCAGCAGATCGACAAGGATTTGAACAATACCTTGCTGTATGTCTATCGGGATTTGTCCGACCCGGAGCTGGAAGAGTTCGCCACCTTTGCCGAGTCGCCGGAGGGCAAGGCCTATTACCAGGCCGCCCTTGCAGCCATTCGCGCAGGGCTTGCCGTTGGTCAAAGCACCTCAAGCCTGACGCAGTAAACCCTGTCGGAGCTGGCTTGCCTGCGATTGCGCTGTGTCAGTGACACCGCTATCGCAGGCAAGCCAGCGCCCACATTTGGACTGCGTTATTTCAGGTGATCCGTGAGGAAGTTAAAATATGCTTCGCGAATCTGCGGAATTTCATTGGCCAAGTGATGCCGACCCCGCTTGAGCATCAACACCTCAGGCCGGTCGAACTTACCCCGCAACACCTGCAAATTGTGCTGCCAGTCCACCGTCATATCTTCCTCACCCTGCACGATCACCGGGCGCCGGGGGCTGCGTGGTGCGGCTTCGATGCGTTTGATCCAGCGCGCCAGCGACCCCACCCAGGCGGTAGGCAATTGGCGAGGCTGCAGCGGGTCGGCTTCCAGGAACGGCTTGAACGCAGGGTCGTTGGAGTTATCGCTGAAACGCCGGGCGATGCCTTTGACGAACGGGCGCAGCAGGTAATAGCTGACCTGCGACCAACCCCAGGCACGCGGCCGCACCAACGGCGACAACAGAAAGGTCTTGCCCTGGGCCGGGCTTTGGGCACCGTGGTTGAGGAGGTGGTCCACCACAATGGCGCCGCCGGTGCTTTGCCCGAACAGGTGCCACGGTTGCGGCAATTGCAGCGCCTTGGCCTCGACGAACAACGCCTGCACCACGCTCTGGTACACCGCAAAGTCATCGATGCTGGCCCGTGCGCCGCTGGACAAGCCATGGCCAGGCAGGTCGCAGGCGATCACCACGAAGTCCTGGTCCAACGCCCAGTCCACCACATGGCGATACAGCCCCATGTGATCGTAGAAACCGTGGAACAGGAACATCGTCGCCACTGGCGCTGGCGGCCACCAGACCTGGGCCACCACCTCGAACCCATCCACCTGCAAGCGCCCCAGGCGGCTCACCGCCGGCACCTGACGTGCGGCCAGGTCGAGCCCGTAGAAACGCTGGTAAACCCTCGCCTCGGCTGACAGCGGCTGCGCATCCACCAGGGGGCGCAAGCTTTCGCGCAGATGATCAGGGTCAAAGGTGACGGGCATAAAGGCTTCCAGACTTGCGGTGAAGATGAATATCGAGCTGCGATATTCATCTGTCAGGACAAGCATGGCAAGCTACGCGACCTGCGAGGATACATCCAATGCGACCGCCCTACCGTAACGCCCTGTTCGCCAGCCTGATCCTGGTTATCTGCGCCGGGGTGCTGTGGGCGGCCTATGACTGGTTCCAGGGCCGCTACCTGCGCGCCTTCAGCGAACACACCGCGGTATTTTCCGGCGATGCGCTGCAACTGCCCGCAGCTCTCAGCGGCCCTGGCCCGATTCGCCTGGTGCACTTCTGGGACCCGGCGTGCCCGTGCAATGTCGGTAACCAGCAACACCTGGGCGAGTTGATCGAGCAGTACGCGCCCCAAGGGGTGGAGTTCTATGCCCTGCAAAAACCCGGCAGCCACGGCCAGTTGCCCGAGAACCTGCGCCACCTGAAAGTCCTCGATACCCTGCCCGGCGCGGACCAGCTCCCCGCCAGCCCGGCCGTGGGCATTTGGGACCGCACCGGCAAGCTGGCGTATTTCGGCCCCTACAGCGAAGGCCTGACGTGCAACGCCAGCAACAGTTTTATCGAGCCAATTCTCAAGGCCCTCGGAGCCGGACGCGAAGTGAATGCCACTCACACCCTCGCGGTAGGCTGCTATTGTTCGTGGCCGAAGGATCTGTAGTCCGTCCACTCTCGTAAGGAATGTTCATGAAGCGCGTCTTGCAGGTTTTTGCGGTGCTGATTGTGCTGGTCGCCCTGGGCGTCGGTTGGTACGTCTACAGCAAACAACCCACGCGCCAGGGCACGGTGACGCTGGCGCACCTGCAAGGTTCGGTCACGGTGCGCTACGACGACCGTGGCGTACCGCATATCCGCGCCGAAAACGAAGCCGACCTGTACCGCGCCCTGGGCTATGTGCATGCCCAGGACCGCCTGTTCCAGATGGAGATCATGCGGCGCCTGGCCCGTGGCGAACTGGCCGAGGTGCTGGGGCCCAAGCTGCTGGAGACCGACAAACTGTTTCGCAGCCTGCGCATTCGCGAGCGTGCCTTGAGCTATGTGGAGCACATGGACCCTGGCTCAGCCTCGTCCAAGGCCCTGCAAGCCTACCTGGACGGGATCAACCAGTATCAGGACAGCCACGCCAGCCCCATGGAATTCGATGTGCTGGGCATCGCCAAGCGCCCGTTTACCGCCGAAGACAGCATCAGCGTCGCCGGGTACATGGCCTACAGCTTTGCAGCAGCCTTTCGTACCGAGCCGGTGCTGACCTACGTGCGCGACCGGCTGGGCAGCGCCTACTTGAACGTCTTCGATCTCGACTGGCAACCCAAGGGCGCCCTCAACCTGGCGGCCAGCGATTGGCAGACCCTTGGCGCCATCGCCGCCCTGAGCGAACAGGCCCTGGCCGACAACGGCCTGCCGCAGTTCGAAGGCAGCAATGCCTGGGCCGTCAGCGGCAGCCATACCCAAAGCGGCAAACCGTTGCTGGCGGGTGACCCTCATATCCGTTTCTCGGTGCCTTCGGTCTGGTACGAGGCGCAGCTGTCGGCGCCAGGCTTCGAGTTGTACGGCTACCACAACGCGCTGGTACCGGTGGCGTTCCTGGGGCACAACCTGGACTTCGGCTGGAGCCTGACCATGTTCCAGAACGACGACCTCGACCTGGTCGCCGAGAAGGTCAACCCGGACAACCCCAACCAGGTTTGGTATCACGGCCAATGGGTGGACATGAGCAGCAGCGAGCAGCAGATCCAGGTCAAGGGCCAGGCGCCGGTAACCCTCACCCTGCGCCGTTCACCCCACGGCCCGATCATCAACGACGTGCTCGGTGAGAACGCCGGCAGCACACCGATTGCCATGTGGTGGGCGTTTCTGGACAGTGAAAACCCGATCCTCGATGGTTTCTACCAGCTCAACCGTGCCGACACCCTGCCCAAGGCACGCGCCGCAGCCGCCAAGGTTTCGGCGCCGGGCCTGAACATCGTGTGGGCCAATGCCAAAGGCGATATCGGCTGGTGGGCGGCAGCGCAGTTGCCGATCCGCCCGGCCGGCGTCGACCCGGCGTTCATCCTCGACGGCAGCACTGCCCAGGCCGACAAGCTGGGTTTCTACCCCTTCAGTGCCAACCCCCAGGAAGAAAACCCGCCGCGCGGCTATGTGGTGTCCGCCAATGCCCAGCCGGCATCGCCCACCGGCATGCCGATCCCCGGTTATTACAACCTGGCTGACCGCGGCCAGCAGTTGAACGCGCAGTTGAGCGACACAAGCGTGAAGTGGGATGTGACCAACAGCCAGGCCCTGCAACTGGGCACCACCACCGCCTACGGCCCACGCCTGCTGGCACCGCTGTTGCCGGTGCTGCGCGAGGTGGTCAAGGACCCGGCGCAACTCAAACTGGTGGAACAGCTTGCCAACTGGAAGGGTGACTACCCGCTGGACTCCACCAATGCCACGCTGTTCAACCAGTTGCTGTTCAACCTCAGCGACGCAACCTTTCACCCCAAACTCGGCGATGCCTTGTTCAAGACCCTGCTCGGCACCCGCGTGATCGACGCCGCATTGCCCCGCCTGGCCGCGTCGGCAGACTCGCCCTGGTGGAACGGCAATCGGGCCGACACCGTCAAGCTCGCCTGGGACAATAGCCTGGCCCACCTCAAGGCTACGTTCGGCGATGACCCGGCACAGTGGCAGTGGGGCAAGGCGCACACCCTGACCCACGGCCACCCGCTGGGCCTGCAAAAACCGCTGGATAAAATCTTCAACGTCGGCCCGTTCCCGGCACCGGGCAGCCACGAAGTGCCGAACAACCAGACCGCCCCGATTGGCCCGGCGCCGTGGCCTGTGACCTACGGTCCGTCGACACGGCGCCTGATCGACTTCGCCGACCCGGCCCACGCCCTCACCATCAACCCGGTGGGGCAAAGCGGTGTGCCCTTTGATACGCACTATGGCGACCAGGCGCAGAGCTATATCGAGGGCAGGTATGAGCAGGCGCACTTCAGTGAGGAGGAAGTGACGGCCAATACCCGCGGCACCTTGAAACTGCTGCCCGCCCGATGATCGTTCCCACGCTCCGCGTGGGAATGCAGCCATGGACGCTCCGCGTCCGCCCTTAGAAGCGGGACGCAGAGCGTCCCAAGAGGCGTTACCACGCAGAGCGTGGGAACGATCACGCAGCCTACGACACGCTCAAACCGGCGCCGCAAAGTTAAGCCTGAACTGTTGCGGCGTGACGCCCAGCCGGCGGTTGAACACACTGCGCATGTGCTGGGCGTCGCGAAAGCCGCATTGATAGGCCACGGTCTTAAGGGGTGCGTGGCTGCTTTCAAGCATCACGCGCGCCGCATCCACGCGCGCCCTCTCGACAAATTCCGCCGGCGTAATCCGCGCTTCACGGGCAAACACCCGCGAGAAATTACGCGCACTCATATTGGCCGCCTTGGCCAGGTCGGCAATGGTCAAGTCTCCCGTCAGGTTGGCCAGCACGTACAGCTGCACCAGCGCCACCGCCGACGTGGTTTCGGCATGGGGCGTGAGGAACGGGCTGAACTGCGATTGCCCGCCCGAGCGCTGGGTGAACACCACAAGGCGCTTGGCCACGCTCAGGGCCACTTCCGGGCCGTGATCCTGGGCCAGCAAGTACAACGACAGGTCGATACCTGCCGTGACCCCGGCGGAGGTGTAGAGCTTGCCGTCCTGCACATAGAGACGGTCGGCTTCGACCTGGGCCGAGGGGCACAGGCGCGCCAGGCTGGCGGCATCGTTCCAATGGGTAGTGACGGTCTTACCGTCCAGCAGACCTGCACGGGCCAGCATGAAGGCGCCATTGCAGATCGAGCCAAAGCGCTGCGCCTTCGCGGCGGCCGCGCGCAGCCAAGCGTCAAACTCGAAGCCGAAATCTTCGAAGGGTAACTGCGGGCCACCGGCGACCAGCAACAGGTCATAGGGTTGCCGGGCTTCGCTGTAGTGCTTGTGCGCCTGCAGTGACAAACCGTTGGACGCCGCCATGGCGCCGCGGCCAAAGCCGAGTACTTCCAGCCGATAGTGATCCTCGGGCACCAGGAAGCGGTTGGCCTCGCAGAACACATCCATCGGCCCGCTCACGTCCAGCGACTGGACACCGGGGAAGATCAGGATGGCGACGGTTTTGCCCATGGTCACAAACACCTTTTTCCAACTGGATAAACGCGACCCCCTTGTGGGAGCTGGCTTGCCTGCGATGCAGACGACTCGGTACCGCAGGTACACCGAGGTGATGCTATCGCAGGCAAGCCAGCTCCCACAGGGGATCGCCTACATGCTTGGCACGATGTGGCGGCACATTGGCCGGGATCGCCTCCCTGTCGCAATAGCCGCTTCAGGGTCATGGGACCAGACTGAAGTCTTTCCAGAGGAGATCCACCATGAGCATCACCATAGCCGGTATTCAGATCCCTGATAGCGCCTTGGCCAGGGCCACCACCGAATACATCCGCGACGTCGAATCGGACCTGCTCTACCACCATTCGCGCCGCGTCTTCCTGTTCGGCGCCTTGAGCGGTGAACGCAAGCAATTGGCCTACAACCCGGAGTTGCTCTACGTCGGCGCGATGTTCCATGACCTGGGCCTGGTGGAAGGCCACCGCAGTGACGACGAGCGTTTTGAAGTGGACGGCGCCAACGCCGCCGCCGCATTTCTCAAGCCCTATGGGTTGAGCGATGACGATATCGAACAAGTGTGGTTGTCCATCGCCCTGCACACCACGCCGGGTGTGCCGAAACACCTGCGCCCCACCGTAGCGCTGGTGACCGCCGGTGTGGAGATGGACGTGCTGGGCATCGACTACGCCGCGTTCAGCAGCGCGCAGCGCGAAGCGGTGGTGCACGCGCATCCACGGGGTGAAGGGTTCAAGGAGTGCATTATCTGCGCGTTCGCCGACGGCTTGCGCCATCGCCCGCAGACCACGTTTGGCAATGTTAAGACCGACGTGCTGGCGGACCAGGAGCCGGGGTTCAAGCCGATGAATTTTGTGCAGGTGATCCGCACGTCGCCGTGGGCTGACTGAAACCCGATTTTATAAGCACCGCAAAACTACTGTGGGAGCTGGCTTGCCTGCGATGGCGGTGGGTCAGCACCTAATAAGTGACTGATACACCGCCATCGCAGGCAAGCCAGCTCCCACATTTTCACCCTGCTCCGGCAGTCAGACCGGTGCTGGCGCCCGGCGCTTGTCCGGCTGCTGCCAGCCATCCGCTGCGGCTTCTTCAATCGCTTGCTGAATAGCCTTCTTGCGATGCTCTTCGGCCCGACGGCTGAAGAA
This sequence comes from Pseudomonas sp. PA-1-6B, assembly GCF_021609545.1. Taxonomy (NCBI): domain Bacteria; kingdom Pseudomonadati; phylum Pseudomonadota; class Gammaproteobacteria; order Pseudomonadales; family Pseudomonadaceae; genus Pseudomonas; species Pseudomonas sp. PA-1-6B. The sequence goes on along the minus strand of NZ_WJZM01000077.1, from coordinate 11,264 downwards.
CCACACCAGGAAGGTCACCAGCGACACCGCCAACAGAATCAGGCTCGCCACGGCGTTGATCTCGGGTTTAACCCCCAGACGCACCGCCGAGAACACTTCCATCGGCAAGGTGGTGGAACCGGGGCCCGACACGAAGCTGGCCAGTACCAGGTCGTCCAGCGATAGCGCGAACGACATCATGCCGCCCGCTGCCAGCGATGGCGCGATCATCGGGATGGTGATCAGGAAGAACACCTTCCACGGCCGCGCGCCCAGGTCCATCGCCGCTTCCTCGATCGACAGGTCCAGCTCACGCAAGCGCGCCGACACCACCACCGCCACATACGCCGCACAGAAGGTGGTGTGGGCGATCCAGATGGTGACGATGCCACGCTCCTGGGGCCAGCCGATCATCTGCGCCATGGCCACGAACAGCAGCAACAGCGACAGGCCGGTGATCACTTCCGGCATCACCAACGGCGCCGTCACCAGGCCACCGAACAGCGTGCGGCCCTTGAACTGGCTGATGCGCGTCAGCACGAAGGCGGCCAGGGTACCCAACGCCACCGCCGCCACCGCCGTGTAGCAGGCGATTTCCAGGGAGCGGGCCACCGAGCCCATCAACTGGGTGTTGTCCAACAGGCCCACGTACCACTTGATCGACCAACCGCCCCACACTGTCACCAGCTTGGATTCGTTGAACGAGTAGATCACCAGGATCAACATCGGCAGGTAGATGAACAACAAGCCTGCGACCAGCATGAAGCTGGAGAAACGAAAGCGCTTCATATCTTGCCCTCCAGCTCTTTGGCTTGGCTGCGGTTGAACAGGATGATCGGCACGATCAGGATCGCCAGCATCACCACCGCCAGGGCAGACGCCACCGGCCAGTCACGGTTGTTGAAGAATTCTTGCCACAACACCTTACCGATCATCAGGGTTTCCGGGCCGCCGAGCAGTTCAGGAATCACGAACTCGCCCACCACCGGGATAAACACCAGCATGCAACCGGCGATGATGCCGTTCTTGGACAGCGGCACGGTGATTTTCCAGAAGCTGTTGAAGGTGCTCGACCCCAGGTCGGAGGCGGCTTCCAGCAGGCTCTGGTCGTGCTTAACCAGGTTGGCGTACAGCGGCAGGATCATGAACGGCAGGTACGAATAGACCACGCCGATGTACACCGCGATGTTGGTGTTGAGGATCTGCAGCGGCTCGTTGATCAAGCCCATGGACATCAGGAAGCCATTGAGCAGGCCGTTGTTGCTGAGGATGCCCATCCACGCATACACCCGGATCAGGATCGCGGTCCAGGTGGGCATCATGATCAGCAGCACCAGCACGGTCTGCATCTCTTTGCGCGCGGTGGCAATGGCGTAGGCCATCGGGTAGCCGATCAGCAGGCACAGCAGCGTGCTGAAAAACGCCATCTTCAGCGAGCCCAGGTAAGCGGCGATGTACAACTCGTCGCCCGCCAGCAAGCTGTAGTTGGCCAGGTTCAGCACCACCTCCAGCTTTTGCTCAACGTAGGTATAGATCTCGGTATAGGGCGGGATCGCCACATCGGCTTCGGCAAAGCTGATTTTCAGCACGATGAAAAACGGCAGTGCGAAAAACAGGAACAGCCAGAGGAAGGGAATCCCGATGACCACCTGCTTGCCATTGGGCACGATGCGATCCAAGCGCCGCTTGAATTTCTTCATGTTCATGAGCGAAGTACCACGCCGCTGTCGTCTTCCCACCACACGTACACCTGGTCACCCCAGGTTGGGCGCTGGCCACGGCGTTCGGCGTTGGCGACGAAAGACTGCACCAGCTTGCCGCTCGGCAGCTCCACGTAGAACACCGAGTGGCCGCCCAGGTAGGCGATGTCGTGCACCTTGCCGCTGGACCAGTTGTGTTCGCAGGTCGGCATTTCGGTGGTGACCAGCAGCTTTTCCGGGCGAATGGCGTAGGTCACCGACTTGTCTTCCACCGAGGTGGCGATGCCGTAGCCTACGTAGATGTCGCGGTCCAGGTCCGGGCACTTGAGCACCGCGTGGCCTTCGGCGTCGTCCACCACTTGGGTGTCGAAGATGTTGACGTTGCCAATGAACTCGCACACCAGGCGGCTGGTGGGAGTTTCGTAGATATCGATGGGGCTGCCGATCTGGGCGATCCAGCCCAGGTGCATGATTGCGATGCGTTCGGCCATGGTCATGGCTTCTTCCTGGTCGTGGGTCACCATCACGCAGGTCACCCCAACGCGCTCGATGATCTCCACCAACTCAAGTTGCATCTGCGAGCGCAGCTTCTTGTCCAGTGCGCCCATCGGCTCATCGAGCAGCAGCAGTTTCGGGCGCTTGGCCAAGGAGCGGGCCAGGGCCACACGCTGGCGCTGGCCGCCGGACAATTGGTGCGGCTTGCGCTTGGCGTACTGGCTCATCTGCACCAGCTTGAGCATCTCGGCTACGCGTGCGTCGACTTCAGCCTTGGGGATCTTGTCCTGTTGCAAGCCGAAGGCGATGTTCTGCGCTACGGTCATGTGCGGGAACAAGGCGTAGGACTGGAACATCATGTTGATTGGCCGCTCGTAGGGCGGCATGTCGGTGATGTCCACACCGTCGAGGTAGATGCGACCTTCGGTTGGGCGCTCGAAACCTGCAAGCATGCGCAGCAAGGTGGATTTGCCCGAACCCGAACCGCCGAGCAAGGCGAAGATCTCGCCTTTCTTGATTTCCAGGGACACATCGTCCACGGCAATCGTCTCGTCGAACTTCTTCGTGACCCGGTCGATTTTGACCAGCACCTTTTTCGGTGTCTGGTCGCCCTCGAGGGCTTTCTTATAGGCGCCGGAGGCAACTGCCATTTACGAAACTCCCAAAAAAAACTGTGCAGCCGGCCCAATGCGGGCCAGCCTTGGATAGTTTTAGCCTTACTTGCCCGTCTTGACCTTGGTCCAGCTACGGGTCATTAAACGCTGCACTTTCGGGGGTAGCTCAAAGTTGACGAATGTCCGCTCGAGAACCGCCTGCGGTGGGTAAACCGCTTCGTCGGTGCGTATCGATTGCTCCATCAGTTTGTCCGCCCCTGGGTTAGGGTTGGCGTAACCGACTTGATCGCTGACCTGAGCGATCACCTCAGGCTGCAGCAAATAGTTGATGAAGGCGTGGGCTTCCTTGACGTTGCTGGCATCCTTGGGAATCGCCAGCACGTCGAACCACAGGTTGCCGCCTTCTTTGGGAATCGTGTAGGCGATGTTCACGCCTTTGCCCGCCTCCGCCGCACGGGCCTTGGCCTGGAACACATCGCCGGAGAAACCGGCCGCCACGCAGATGTTGCCGTTGGCCAGGTCCGAGATGTATTTGGAGGAATGGAAGTAGGTCACGTAGGGCCGCACTTTCAGCAGTTTTTCCTCGGCTTTCTTGTAGTCGGCCGGGTTGGTGCTGTTGGGGTCCAGGCCCATATAGTTGAGTACCGCCGGTAGCATTTCATCGGCCGAGTCCATGAACGACACGCCGCAAGTGGCCAACTTCTTCATGTTTTCCGGTTCGAACAACACCGCCCAGGAGTCGATCTTGTCGACACCCAGCACTTCCTTGACCTTGTCGACGTTGTAGCCAATGCCGTTGGTGCCCCACAGGTACGGCACCGCGTACTGGTTGCCCGGGTCGTTCTTTTCCAGGCGCTTGAGCAGCACCGGGTCGAGGTTGGCGTAGTTTGTCAGCAGTGACTTGTCGAGCTTCTGGAACGCTCCAGCCTTGATCTGCTTGCCCAGGAAATGGTTGGACGGCACCACGACGTCGTAGCCGGTACGCCCGGCGAGCAACTTGCCTTCCAGGGTTTCGTTGGAGTCAAACACGTCATACACAGGCTTGATACCGCTGGCCTTTTCGAAGTTGGCCAGGGTGTCGGGGCCGATGTAGTCCGACCAGTTATAAATATGCACCGTCGGTGCGGCCTGTACGCTGGCAGCCAGCGTGATACCTGCACCCACCAGCATGGCTTTGCGAAATAAAGAAATTGGCAAGTGGAGGTCCTCTTGAATAGTTGGGGCCTTGAAGTTGTTGCCCGGCAACAAAACCGGCGCGCAACTTACCGTCGATAAACCGATCCGGCAAAACTTTCTGTCATTTATTTTCTGTACGGCTGCCACTGTTTGTAGGAGCGAGCTTGCTCGCGAAGAACTCACAGGCAACGCGGGCTATCAGAGGCCCCCGCGTTATCGTTGACGATTTTCGCGAGCGAGCTCGCTCCTACAGGTTTGTGCGTTATTTACCGGACTTGATCTTGGTCCAGCTACGGGTCATTTCACGCTGAGTTGCCGCCGGCATGTCGGCAATGGCGTAGAGCTTGGATTGCACTTCGGCCGACGGATAAATACCCGGGTCGCTGGTGATGTCTTTATCGACCAGAGCAGTGGCTTTCTCGTTACCGTTCGGGAAACGCACACTGTTGGTGATCGCGGCCATGACGTCTGGCTTGAGCAGGTAGTTCATGAATGCGTAGGCAGCCTCGACGTTTTCAGCATCCTTGGGAATGGCGACCATGTCGAAGAAGCTGCCAGCACCTTCCTTGGGAATGTCATAGGCGATCTTGACCTTGCCGCCGGCTTCAGCCGCGCGGGTTTTGGCCTGTTCGATGTCACCCGAGTAGCCCACAGCCACGCAGATGTTGCCGTTGGCCAGGTCGGAGATGTACTTGGAGGAGTGGAAGTAGCCGATCGAAGGACGGATTTTCATGAACAGGTCTTCGGCCTGTTTCAGATCAGCCTTCTTCGTAGTGTCGGTCGGCAGGCCCAGGTAATGCAGCGCTACCGGCAGCATTTCGGTTGGCGAATCGAGGAAGCTCACGCCGCAGCTTTTCAGCTTGGCGATGTTTTCCGGCTTCATCAGTACGTCCCAGGAGTCGATCTTGTCCACGCCCAGTGCGGCCTTTACCTTCTCCGGGTTGTAGCCGATGCCCATCGAGCCCCACATGTACGGGAAGGCGTGCTTGTTGTCCGGGTCGCTGACCGATACAGCCTTGAGCAGGGATTTGTTCAGGTTGTCGTAGTTGGACAGCTTGGACTTGTCCAGCTCCTGGTAGACACCGGCCTTGATCTGCTTGGCGAGGAAGCTGTTCGACGGCACAACGATGTCGTAGCCGGACTTGCCTGCCAGCAACTTGGCTTCCAGGGTTTCGTTGCTGTCAAAAACGTCGTACACCACTTTGATGCCCGACTCTTTTTCAAAGTTGGCGATGGTGTCCGGTGCAATGTAGTCGGACCAGTTGTAGACGTGCAGCACTTTATTGTCTGCCTGGGCCGCGCCCGCCATTGCACCCATCAGGGACAAGGCGAGGAGGGTCTTGCCAGCGTTCTTCAAACCTAATGCCTTCATTTGGTGATGCTCCAATTTTTTCTTTTTTGGGCCACAAGCGTTGTATGTTTTACGGCCCAACCGAAGGGCAACAAAACAGGGCGACAGTCTGGCAAGTTCAGGGGCCGGCTTTCAACCAAAGCCCCTGCATTTTTAACTGCCCGGTGCACCGCGCACTGAGCCTAGCACTTAGCCCTGCAAGGCAGCCAAAGTCAGGTCCAGGCAATGGCGGGCCTTGGTTACCAGCTCATCGATTTCAGCCTTGCTGATGACCAGTGGCGGCGAAATGATCATGGTGTCGCCCACGGCGCGCATGATCAGGCCATTTTCAAAGCAGAAGGTTCGGCAGATCATGCCCGCGCCTTTGCCTTCATGACGCTTGCGCGTCGCCTTGTCCTGCACCAGCTCGATCGCACCGAGCATACCGACGCCGCGGACTTCACCCACCAGCGGATGATCGCCCAGTTCCCTCAGACGCTTTTGCAAATACGGTGCCGTTTCGTCGTGCACACGGTTAACGATTTTTTCATCGCGCAGGATGCGGATGTTTTCCAGCGCCACGGCCGCGGCCACCGGGTGGCCGGAGTAGGTAAAGCCGTGGTTGAAATCGCCACCTTCGTTAAGCACCGCCACCACTTCGTCACGCACGATCAGGCCGCCCATGGGCACGTAGCCCGAGGTCAGGCCCTTGGCGATGGTCATCATGTGCGGCTTGAGGTCGTAGAAATCGCTACCGAACCACTCACCGGTACGGCCGAAGCCGCAGATTACTTCGTCGGCGACAAACAGGATGTCGTACTTGGCGAGGATTTCCTTGATGCGCGGCCAGTACGTGGCAGGCGGCACGATCACGCCACCGGCACCCTGGATCGGCTCGGCAATAAAGGCGCCGACGTTGTCCACGCCCAGCTCCAGGATTTTCTCTTCCAACTGGTTGGCGGCCCACACACCGAATTCCTCGGGGCTCATGTCGCCGCCTTCGCCAAACCAGTACGGCTGCGCGATGTGGGTAATGCCCGGGATCGGCAAGTCGCCCTGCTCGTGCATATAGGTCATGCCGCCCAGGCTGGCGCCGGCCACGGTAGAGCCGTGGTAGCCATTCTTGCGGGCAATGATGGTTTTCTTGTTGGGCTGGCCCTTGATCGCCCAGTAGTGGCGGACCATGCGCAACATGGTGTCGTTGCCTTCGGAGCCAGAGCCGGTGAAGAACACGTGGTTCATGCCAGCCGGCGCGACATCGGAAATGACCTTGGCCAACTCCAATACCGGCGGGTGTGCGGTCTGGAAGAACAGGTTGTAGTACGGCAGTTCTTTCATCTGCTTGGCGGCGGCATCGGCCAGTTCATCGCGACCGTAACCGATCGCCACGCACCACAGGCCGGCCATACCGTCGAGGATCTTGTTGCCTTCGCTGTCCCACAGGTAAACGCCGTGGGCTTTGGTGATGATCCTTGGGCCTTTCTCTTTCAATTGCTTGAAGTCGCTGAACGGCGCCAGGTGGTGATCATTGCTCAAGGCTTGCCATTCACGGGTTTGCGGGTTGTTGCTGGACATACCAATCTCCTAGACTTTTCAGTGAAGGCGCGCCGTTTGAAGGGCGCGCCCGGCGCATCAGACGGCGAAGAGCAGGAATTCCCGCTCCCACGAACTGATCACGCGCTTGAAGTTTTCATGCTCGGCCCGCTTGACCGCGACGTAGCCTGTGATGAATTTTTGCCCCAGGTATTTCTCGATGGTCTTGCTGTTTTCCATGCGTTCCAGGGCGTCTTCGATGGTCAACGGCAGGCGCAGGTTGCGTCGCTCGTAACCGCGGCCCACCACCGGCGCGCTCGGGTTATGGCCTTCGACCATGCCGATGTAGCCGCACAACAGGCTGGCAGCAATCGCCAGGTACGGGTTGGCGTCGGCGCCCGGCAGGCGGTTTTCCACGCGGCGGTTCTGCGGGCCGGCATCCGGTACGCGCAGGCCGACGGTGCGGTTTTCTTCGCCCCATTCCACGTTCACCGGCGCCGAGGTATCGGGCAGGAAGCGGCGGAACGAGTTCACGTTGGGGGCGAATAAAGGCAGCAATTCAGGGATGAATTTCTGCAGGCCGCCAATGTGGTTGAGGAACAGTTGGCTCATGGTCCCGTCTTCATTGGAGAAGACGTTCTTGCCGGTGGCAATGTCGATGATGCTCTGGTGCAGGTGCATCGCGCTGCCGGGCTCGCCGGTCATGGGCTTGGCCATGAAGGTGGCAGCCACGTCGTGCTTGAGCGCGGCTTCGCGCATGGTGCGCTTGAACACCAGGATCTGGTCGGCCAGGGACAGGGCATCGCCGTGACGGAAGTTGATTTCCATCTGCGCGGTGCCGTCCTCGTGGATCAGGGTGTCGAGGTCCAGTTCCTGCAGTTCGCACCAGTCGTAGACGTCTTCGAACAGCGGGTCGAATTCGTTGGCTGCTTCTATAGAGAAGGACTGGCGACCGGTTTCCGGGCGGCCGGAGCGGCCAATCGGCGGTTGCAGCGGGAAGTCCGGGTCTTCGCAGCGCTTGGTCAGGTAGAACTCCATCTCCGGCGCCACGATGGGCTGCCAGCCGCGGTCGGAGTAGAGCTTGAGGACTTTCTTGAGCACGTTGCGCGGCGACAGCTCGATCGGGTTGCCTTGCTTGTCGTAGGTGTCGTGGATCACCTGGGCGGTCGGCTCGATGGCCCAGGGCACCAGAAATACCGCGTTCTGGTCGGGGCGGCAGATCATGTCGATGTCGGCCGGGTCGAGCAATTCGTAATAGATGTCGTCTTCGACATAGTCGCCGGTCACGGTCTGCAACAGAACACTCTCGGGCAGGCGCATGCCTTTTTCGGCAATGAACTTGTTGGTCGGCGAGATCTTGCCCCGGGTAATACCGGTGAGGTCGCCAATCATGCATTCGACTTCTGTGATCTTGTGGTCTTTCAACCAATCGGTGAGCTGGTCGAGGTTGTTACTCATAAATGCCTCTGGGCTGGGTTTCCTGGCATCCATTAAAGGCCAGGCGTTGGTTGACGCAGCATCCGCGTCGTTTTTTCATTCAGGGTAGGAGCTTACCTGCCATTTGCCCATGGGTTGCATTCCTCAGGCCAAAGTTGTGCGCAATTATGATCGGCACGGCGGATGAGGGTCGCTCAGTGGCGTCGGAGATGGCAAAAAGGAGATCGGCCGGGCCGTCAAGAATATTGGCCGGTGCCTGGACATTCACGCGGGGCGAACGAGCTGCGGACAAAGCCTGGCTGGAGCAGGCAGAGACGCCGATTGGCGGCAGGTGAAACATGAAGCACCCCGGTATTATTGCTGTTATGGGTTTGAATCGAGCTTAGCCTTGTTCATTTTTTTACACAACACCCCCGTAAAAAATCCTACACGGCCCGCTCAAGCCTGCAGGTCCCAAGCCCCTCAAACCCAAAAAATCGCCCCAAAACCCCGCAAAAAAGGCTTCGTGGCGCTTTTTTAGGGCAAAAAATGCCTCGCTTGACTTCGGCAGGCCGTTCGGGTTGACTGAAACCAGAAAAGATCAATGATTGATATTTTTAACAACAAAGGTGTTGCATCATGTCGGTACCCCCGCGTGCCGTTCAGCTTAACGAAGCGAACGCGTTCCTTAAGGATCATCCTGAGGTTCTGTACGTAGACCTTCTAATTGCGGATATGAATGGTGTGGTGCGCGGTAAGCGCATCGAACGCACCAGCCTCCACAAGGTTTACGAGAAGGGCATTAACCTGCCTGCCTCTTTATTTGCCCTGGATATCAACGGCTCTACGGTGGAAAGCACCGGCCTGGGCCTGGACATCGGTGATGCTGACCGAATCTGTTATCCAATCCCCGACACCCTGTGCAATGAACCCTGGCAAAAGCGCCCTACCGCGCAACTGCTGATGACCATGCACGAACTCGAAGGTGAACCTTTCTTCGCCGATCCGCGCGAAGTGCTCCGCCAAGTTGTTACCAAGTTTGACGACCTCGGTCTGACCATCTGCGCCGCCTTCGAGCTTGAGTTCTACCTGATCGACCAGGAGAACGTGAACGGCCGCCCACAACCGCCCCGCTCGCCGATCTCCGGCAAACGCCCGCACTCGACACAGGTCTACCTGATCGACGACCTCGACGAATACGTCGACTGCCTCCAGGACATTCTGGAAGGTGCCAAGGAGCAAGGCATTCCGGCCGATGCCATCGTCAAGGAAAGTGCCCCGGCGCAGTTCGAAGTGAACCTGCACCACGTCGCCGACCCGATCAAGGCCTGCGATTACGCGGTACTGCTCAAGCGCCTGATCAAGAACATCGCCTACGACCATGAGATGGACACCACCTTCATGGCCAAGCCTTACCCAGGCCAGGCAGGCAACGGGCTGCACGTACACATTTCCATTCTGGACAAGGACGGCAAGAACATCTTTGCCAGCGAGGATCCCGAGCAGAACGCCGCATTGCGTCACGCGATCGGCGGTGTGCTGGAGACCCTACCCGCCCAAATGGCGTTCCTGTGCCCCAACGTCAACTCCTACCGTCGTTTCGGCGCACAGTTCTACGTGCCGAACTCGCCGTGCTGGGGCCTGGATAACCGCACCGTGGCGATTCGCGTACCCACCGGCTCGTCCGATGCCGTGCGTATCGAACACCGTGTGGCTGGCGCCGATGCCAACCCTTACCTGCTGATGGCCTCGGTATTGGCGGGCGTACACCACGGCCTGACCAACAAGATCGAGCCGAACGCTCCGGTGGAAGGCAACAGCTACGAGCAGAACGAGCAGAGCCTGCCGAACAACCTGCGCGATGCCCTGCGCGAGTTGGACGACAGCGAGGTGATGGCCAAGTACATCGATCCTAAATACATCGATATCTTCGTCGCCTGTAAGGAAAGTGAGCTGGAGGAGTTTGAACACTCCATCTCCGACCTTGAGTACAACTGGTACCTGCATACCGTGTAAGCGGTTGCTGCAATAAAAGAACGCCGCTGATTTTGGTCAGTGGCGTTTTTTTATGGGTTTCTACCGGTAGACCGAGTTGGCCTCTTCGCGAGCAAGCCCGCTCCCACAGGGGTCTCAACTTTGGAATGCAGTTAAATGTGGGAGCGGGCTTGCTCGCGAAGGCGGCTTGGCAGACAACACAGATTCCTGCTCATACAATGCCTGCTGCCTTGTAGGAGACATCCATGACCACCCGCCCCGCCACTGTTCGCAAACCCCGCGCCCGCAGCCAGGCCCGGATCGACGCGATTCTGGACGCCGCCCGCACTTTGCTGTCCACCGAAGGTGTGGCGAGCTTGTCGATCTACAGCGTGGCCGAACGGGCACAGATTCCACCGTCATCGGTGTACCACTTTTTCGCCAGTGTGCCGGCGTTGCTTGAGGCGTTGACCGCTGACGTTCACGCAGCCTTTCGCGCTGCCATCCAGGCGCCCATCGAGCATGAATCTCTCAAGCATTGGCGCGACCTGTCCTACATCGTTGAACAACGCATGCTCAGCATCTACAGCAACGACGCCGCGGCACGCCAGTTGATCCTGGCCCAGCACGGGTTGACCGAAGTGACCCAGGCTGATCGCCAGCATGATCTGGAACTAGGCGACTTGATGCTGGCGGTGTTCAATCGCCACTTTGAAGTGCCAACGCTACCGAGCGATGTGGATGTGTTTGCCCTGGCACTGGAGTTGAGCGACCGCGTGTACGCGCGCTCGGTGCATCAGCATGGGCTGATTACTCCGCGCATGGCGGAGGAAGGGATGCGGGTGTTTGATGCGTATGTGGGGCTTTATTTGCCGGCCTATCTGCCCAAGCGCTGAATGCTGTGTTGTCTGGGCCGGCCTCATCGCAGCATAGGTATCTACATAACTCTGTTAGCTCAACGGTAACCACGATGCGAAGCGAGCCGCTCTTGATCTTGATCTGCTTTTGATCTTAGGCGCCCCGTTAAACCACGCTGGCCGGAATTCG
>NZ_WJZM01000076.1:0-25736 GCF_021609545.1 Pseudomonas sp. PA-1-6B | reverse complement strand
ATGCCGGCCCAGACAAAAGTAAGCAAAACGCTCTTGCCCCACCACTCGGCACCTCGCTTAGGCTCGGTGTGCCCGTAATCCGCCAGCGTGGTTTAACGGGGCGCCTAAGATCAAAAGCAGATCAAGAGCGGCTCGCTTCGCATCGTGGTTACCGTTGAGCTAACAGAGTTATGTAGATACCTATGCTGCGATGAGGCCCTGAAATTCAACACAGTGGCCTGCACTGAAATGCAAAAAGCCCCGCCATTCACATGGCGGGGCTTTTGTTTTTCAGCCTGTCACTCAGACCTGCGGGTCGCCCACATGCAGGATCTTCATGCCATTGGTGCCACCGGTGGTGTGGTAGCTGTCGCCCTTGGTCAGGATGACCCAGTCGCCTTTTTCCACGACGCCGCGTTTGACCAGCTCGTCGATCGCCTTCTGGCTGACTTCGTTCGGTGCCAGCGACGCCGGGTCGAATGGGATGGTGTACACGCCACGGAACATGGCCGCGCGGGCCTGGGCTTCGCGGTGTGGGGTGAACGCGTAGATAGGCACCGAGGAGCGGATGCGCGACATGATCAACGGCGTGTAGCCACTTTCGGTCAAGGCGATGATGGCCTTGACACCCGGGAAATGGTTGGCGGTGTACATGGCAGCCAGGGCGATGCTCTGGTCGCAGCTTTCGAAGACTTTGCCGATGCGATGGCTGGAGGTCTTGCTGGTCGGGTGCTTTTCGGCACCGACGCAGATACGCGCCATGGCCTGTACGGCCTCCAGCGGGTAAGGGCCGGCGGCACTTTCAGCCGAGAGCATCACGGCGTCGGTGTAGTCGAGTACGGCGTTGGCCACGTCGGACACTTCGGCACGGGTCGGCATCGGGTTCTGGATCATCGACTCCATCATCTGGGTCGCTACGATCACCGCTTTGTTGTGACGGCGTGCGTGCAGGATGATCTTCTTCTGGATACCGATCAGCTCGGCGTCACCGATTTCAACGCCCAGGTCGCCACGGGCAACCATCACGGCATCGGAGGCCTTGATCAGGCCGTCGAGGGTTTCATCATCGGCCACGGCTTCAGCACGTTCGATCTTCGCTACCAGCCAGGCGGTACCGCCGGCTTCGTCGCGCAGCTTACGGGCGTATTCCATGTCGGCGGCGTCGCGCGGAAAGGACACGGCGAGGTAGTCCACTTCCATTTCGGCGGCGAGCTTGATGTCGGCCTTGTCTTTTTCAGTCAGGGCCGGCGCCGTCAGGCCACCACCGCGACGGTTGATGCCTTTGTGGTCGGACAGCGGGCCGCCGATGATCACGGTGCAGTTCAGTTCGGTCGGCGTGGCAGTGTCAACGCGCATCACCACACGGCCGTCGTCCAGCAGCAGTTCGTCACCGACGCCGCAGTCCTTGACCAGGTCCGGGTAGTCGATACCCACCACGTCCTGGGTGCCTTCGGTCAGCGGGTGGCTGGTGGAGAAGGTGAACTTGTCACCGATCTTCAGCTCGATCCGCTTGTTGGTGAATTTGGCGATACGGATTTTCGGGCCTTGCAAGTCACCCAAGAGTGCAACGAAGCGGCCATGCTTGGCGGCGAGGTCACGCACCAGCTTGGCGCGAGCCTTGTGCTCGTCCGGGGTGCCGTGGGAGAAGTTCAGACGGGCGACGTCCAAACCAGCCAGAATCAGCTGTTCGAGGACTTCCGGCGAGTTACTGGCCGGGCCAAGGGTGGCGACGATTTTGGTACGACGGACGGACATGCACGGACTCCTGAGTTCAAGCGCTGGGGAAGGCTACTATGCTCTTTCGTTGTAGTCATTGTTCGTTTGCACTACTTATCGACGATTGGCTTGTTTTGGCTGCGGTTGAATGGGCAAACGCCTTGAAGATTTTCGACCAGGGGTCGATACACTGCACAAGACAGGAGAACCCCATGCGAATTTTGCTCGTTGCTGCCCTGGCCGTCAGTGTTGTCGGCTGTACCCGCTGGTCGATGGACCACCATTTGAACAACGCTTACCGCGCCTATGGGGTCGGTGATTGCCAGCGTGTCACCCTGGAGTTGTCCCAGGTCGATCGCGAGAGCCGAACTCGCCGCTACGTGCAACCGGAGGTTTCGATGTTGCGCGGGCAGTGCCTGGAACGCCAGAAACTGTTTGTCGATGCCGCACAAACCTATCAGTTCATCATCGGCCACTACCCGTCGAGTGAGTACGCCTACCGAGCCCGTGCGCGGCTCGATACCTTGCAGCAATTGGGGCATCTGCCGGCTGCAGGCCTGGCAAAACCAAGGCCTGCGTCGTTGTAATGGTATTTGTCGCTTCATGGCTGGCCTGTTGCCAGTCTTGCGCTAATCTTTGAATGTCTGTTTGTGCAGTTTCCCATTCGAACGGATGCAAGGCCCGGATTCGGCAGCTGTTTGGTGACAAGCGGTACCTTTTGTCACACCGAGATCCAGGGAGAGCGAGCGATTGCTTGTTCCGAATCACTGGCACGGCCAGATTTTTGGCTATTGGATGGCGACTTCACCATGTTTACCGAACGACGGATCGAGCGGCATCAACTGCCGTATTTTCTGCAGGTGTTCAATCGTATTACCGACAAGCCAATCGGCTATCTTGGAAATGTGTCTGAAAACGGTCTGATGCTGATCAGCTCGTTACCCATGATGACCGAGGTGGATTTCGAGCTGCGCTTGAAAGTGCCGGTGGCGCAAGGCGAGTTCAAGGCAATTGACCTCACGGCAACCTGCTTGTGGAGCCATGAAGATGTTACCCCGCAGCATTACGACTCGGGGTTCAGCGTGCTTGAGGCGCCCGAAGAGTACCGGCACCTGATCAACGCGCTGTTGCAGTACTTCAGCTTTTATCCTTTGCAGGCCTCTGTCTGAATTATGCGTGGGGTCGTGGCCGTTTCCTGGCCATGCCCCTGCGCAATCATCCTCAGAATACCCCGGCCTTTTTCCACTCCAGATAGCGCGTGACCAGCCCGGCACCCAGCGCCGATGGCAAGGTATCGAGCACCGACAGCCCATGGGCACTCAAGCGATCATGGCGTTGGTTGCGGGTGTTGAGGTAATCGATCGTGCCGCTGTAAGCCAGCGCTTCGGGCAATGTCTGCACAGGCGCCTGGCGTAGTTGGTCGAGGACCTCTTCCCTCAGGCTGGCCACCAGTACCCGGTGATGCCTGCCGATACGCTGGACGGCAGCCATCAGTGCTTCATCCTCCTCATCCCGCAGGTTGGTGACGATGATCACCAGCGCCCGGCGTTTTTGACGTGCCAACAACTGGCTGGCGGCCGCCTGGTAGTCGGCGGTTTTTCGCGTGGTCTGCAGGTCATAGACCGCATTGAGCAACAGGTTCAATTGGCCACTGCCCTTGACCGGCTTCAGGTAGCGCGGCTGGTCGCTGGCAAACGTGCACAGCCCTACGGCATCGCCCTGTCTCAAGGCAACGTAGCTCAGCAGCAGGCAGGCATTGAGCGCGTGGTCAAAATGGGACAGTTCATCATCCTGGCTGCGCATGTGCTGGCCGCAATCGAGCATGAACACGATTTGCTGGTCGCGTTCGTCCTGGTATTCCCGGGCAATGGGCGTTCGTTGGCGGGCGGTGGCTTTCCAGTCGATCTGGCGCAGGCTGTCACCTTCACGAAACTCGCGCAGTTGATGAAACTCCAGGCCTAATCCTCGCCGCTGATGTTGGCGCACGCCCAGTTGGCTGAGCCAGTTATCCACACCCCGCAACTGCGCACCGTATAAACGTGCGAAATCCGGGTAAACACGAGTGGCATCGTGAGTCTCGACCCAGCGTCGTGCCGACCACAGCCCCAATGGGCTGGGCAGCAGCAGTTCGCAGCGACTGAAATGGAAGTGCCCGCGCCGCAAGGGACGCACGCGATAGCCCAGCTCGGAACGTTCACCGGGGCGTAGTTGAATGGATTGAGGCAGGTTCTCCACACTCAGGCCATCGGGCACGTGATCGAACACCTGTACGGTCAGAGGTTGCAGGTAGTCGTGCTCCAGGCACAGGCGTATTTCTTCCCAGCGCCCCAGCGCCAGGCTACCAGGCAATGTTCTGTACACGCGGGCCGAAGGGCGGCGACGCAAGCGTGCGGCATCCAGCATCGCCAACAGCAACAGGGCCAGCAGCAGTCCCCAGGCTATCGAATGCAAGGTGGCGGGCACTTTGAACTGCAACGCTGCCGAGGCGCCCAACAGGGTGTTCAAGCCGAGCAGAACGCCCAGCCAGGTCAGCAGCAGACGGGTCGGTTTCATGATTGCGTCATTGCCTTGGTGCAGCAATCTGGTCGAGTAACTGCTGGAGCACCTGGTCGACTTCCAAGCCGTCGATGTCCAGTTCTGGTGCGATGCGTACCCGGTGACGCAGTACCGCCAGGGCGCAGCCCTTGATGTCATCGGGGGTGACGAATTCGCCACCGCGCAACAGCGCACGGGCACGTGCCCCGCGTACCAGGGCGATGGAGGCCCTGGGGCCGGCACCGATGGCCAGCCCCGGCCAACTGCGCGTGGCACGGGCCAGGCGCACGGCGTAGTCGAGCACCTGCTCATCCAGTGGCAGGTCACTGGCAATTTGCTGCATCGTTACTACGTCCGCGGCTTGCAGCACCGTACGCAACAGCTGTACCTCCAGCATGTCGGCCTTGGACGAGCGCGTCACTTCGCGGACCATATCCAGCTCTTGTAGAGCATCTGGGTAGTCCATTCGCACCTTGAGCATGAACCGGTCCAGCTCGGCCTCGGGCAGTGGGTAGGTGCCTTCCTGTTCGATGGGGTTCTGGGTCGCCAGCACCATGAAGGGCTGGCCGATGGGCAACGCCTCGCCCTCCAGGGTCACTTGGCGTTCCTGCATGGCTTCGAGAAGCGCTGCCTGGGTTTTGGCCGGTGCCCGGTTGATCTCGTCGGCCAGCAGCAGGTGGGTGAATAACGGCCCCTTGCGCAGTTTGAACTGTTCGGTCTGCAGGTCGTACACGGCGTGGCCGGTGACATCGCTGGGCATCAGGTCCGGGGTGAACTGGATACGCGCGAAATCACCGCCAAAACAGCGGGCCAGGGCCCGTACCAGCAAGGTTTTACCCAGGCCAGGCACGCCTTCCAGCAATACGTGGCCGCCTGCGATCAGGGCGGTGAGCACGTCGTCAATCACCAGGTCCTGGCCAATCACGGCCTTGCGCAATTCCACGCGCAGCGCCTGGGCCTGCTGGCTGGCGTGCTGAAGCTTTTCGGCGGTCAGGGTGGTGGCCAGTGGAGAGTCGCTCATAAGGCATTCCTGAGGGTTTGCAGGTGCGCCACCTGACGGCTGAAGTCGGCGCTGGAGAGCCGCTTCAGCGCAACGGGCTCAAGCGCCTGGCTGATGATGTGAGGGGGTTGTCGCGTAAGGTGTTCCAGCACCTGGCGTTGCTCTGACGCATCGAGGTGTTCGAACCCTGGATGGCGTCGCCGGGCTGCGCGCAGAATGTCGTGTCGCAAGGCTTGCAACAACGTGCCCTGGCCGCTGCGGCGCAATAGGAAGTCCGCGCTGGCCTTCAAGTGTTCCTGCAACTGGCGACGTGCCTTGGGCGCCGGTGCCTGGATCGGGCCCTGGCGCATGCCTGCCTGCCACAGCCCCAGAGCAAGCAGCGCAACCAGGGCGACGAGGGCCTGGGGGAAATAACGGAGCAATAGAGTAAACAGATCGTCTGTGTCGCTGTTGAACAGCAGGGTGACGTCAGTGCCCTGGTTCAGGTACCACAGCAACCAGGCGTTATCATGTTTGCCGATATTGGCGGTTGTCCATAGGTCGCTGTCGGTGATCACCGTTATGCGGCCTTGCCCCAGGTCGAGTTGCATCAGGTGGCTGGACTTGGCGCTGTTGGCGGAAAACTGCGCCAGGTGCTTGGGGTCGGTGAGGTTGAAGTCGGTGTCAAAACTGAAGTACGCCGGGGCGGTTTCGTTGTCGACATAGAGCTTGGTCAGGTCCGGCTTGGTTTTTTTACGCGGTGGCACGGATTCGTCGAAGGTGTCGCTCAAGGTTTGGCGGATAGTGAGGCGATCAAGCAGCAGGTCACCGCTTGTGCCGGTTTCCTCATCCCATAATGCCTCGGCGACCAGTAGCAGGTGGCCACCGGCTTTTGCCCAGCCCAGTAGTTGTTCGACCTGGCGCGGGGTCATGTTGCTGCGCTCCCCCAGCAGCAACAGGCTATGGCCTTTGGCAGGCAGGTCGGCGAGTCGTTCAAGGCCATTGGCGTGCGCCACCACCACGCCTTGCTGGCGCAGAAAGTGCTCGGCGGCCAGATAGGGATTGGCGCGAGCCTCTGGCGACGGGCCCCGGTCAACCACTTCGTCGTAGGGAATTGCTTTGTGCCAGGCATATAAGCCGCCCGCACCCAACAGGCACGCCAACGACAGCGCTGTCCACAATAGCGCGCGATTCATTGGCTCGCTCCGTCACTGAAAAGAGCACGCCAGTCGCTGCACAGTTTTTGTTGGGCTGAAGAGGGCGGCAGACGGTGACCATAGGCCAGGTTCTGCCAGTGGCGCGTCAGTTCGTCGCTGAACGCCAGTAATTGCGGTTGTTGCAAACGATGAACGCGCTCCAGCACCTGCCCCTCGGTATCGGCGCTTGTCAGTGGCAGGTCGAACTCATGCAGCAGTCGGCTGAGCAACCCGCGATACAGCAGGCCAAGGGCCTCCCGTGGCTGAGTAGGCCATAGCTGTTCGGCGGTACTGGCGATGTCGTCGGGCAATGTCTCGGCGCTCAGCTCCAAGCCGAACAACTGGGCGGGAACGGGCGAGGGGGCGGTAGTGCGAGTGGGTCCAAGGCGGCTGACGAACGTGCGCAACCATTCACGGTAACGCCAGAACACCAGGGCCAGGCCGCCAATCACAAGGCTCCAGAGCAGTATTTCCAAGGTTTTGGCGACGTATGTGAAGGTGTCGCTGTTAAGGTTGTCGAGCAGTGCCTGGAGCCAGCCAGGTAATTTGCCGTCGCCCTTGGCCTTGTTTTTAACCGGCGCTTTTTCTTCGCCAAACCGATAGCGTGTGACGGTTTCCGGGTTCTTGAAAGGTGGCTTTTCCAGCAATGCCTGGATGGATTGGCTGGCGGCCTGGGTGCTGAGGGGCTTATGGGTAGTGGTTTCATCTGCCATGGTGGATGGGCTGATGTGTAGCAACGCCAGGCCGACGACCAGCAACAACAGCGGCGCAACGTTGCTCAGGCGCTGGCGCAGGCGACGGAATACCAGTTCCAGGTCCCAGGCCTCCAGCACCGTGCGGCGGTTGAGGTACAGGCTGAAGCCACAGGCGACGTAGATGGGTTCCCAGAACACCAGGATCAGGGCATAGAAGGCATTGCTCAGGTGCTCAAGCCAAAGCACGTCCGAGCCTGATGCCAATACCAGTCGTTGCCAGTCCCAGTCCAGTTCAACCTGTTGCGGGATGAAGAGATAGAAGAGGGCCATGCCGCCAAACCACAGACCGATTTCCAGGTGTACGCCGATCGTCGTCAGCCAGCGTGCGGCGCCAGCGTTACGTTGCAGCAACACCCCAAGGCGTCGTTGACGTGCGTCACCGTCCAGGCCCTCCAGTTGGCTGACGGGCAGGGTGAAGCTGCGACTCATGCTCAGCCGCCGCCAGGTCAGGCTGGCGAACAGTTGCCCTTTGAGCAACTGCGGCCAATGGCGAACGGCCTGTTTGAGGCTGGGGGGCTCACCAAACAGGGCCTGGGAAAGAATGTACAGCGGCAAGCGGTCGAAGGCCGGCTTGAGCCACCAGAACAGGAACATGACCAGAGACGGGTAACTCCAGAGCAGCACCGTCAACAGGCTGAATACCGGCAGGCTCACCAGCGCCCAACTGCCCATCAGCACGGCGCGGTGTTCCCTGGCCATCAGCACACCCAGGTCCATGGCTTCCCAGGAAGTGCGCGGGCGAATGACTACGTTGGCGTCAGTCAGGCGCATGGCGACTCCGCCCGGCCAGGGTCAGGTAAGCGGCCACCAGCAGCCAGAGGGCGGCGCCTACCGCGTATTTGATCCAGGGCTCAATGCGAGTGGTTGAGGACCAGTAGGCTTCGATAAAGGCGGCGATCAACAGGAACACCATGACACCGCAAAGCATCCTTACGCTTTTGCGTGCGGCCAGGCGCAGGGCCTCGCTGCGCGCCAAGCGCCCGGGGACGACCAGCGACCAGCCCAGTTGTAATCCTGCGGCACCGGCCAATGTGATGGCGCTCAACTCGAATGCGCCGTGACCAATGACAAACGACCAGAAGGTTTGGCCATAGCCAATGTCGGTAAGGTGCCCGGAGACCGCACCTATGACCAAACCGTTGAAAATCAGGAAGAACACACTGCCCAGGCCAAACAACAGGCCGGCGGCAAAGGTCTGGAAGGCGATGCCGATGTTGTGCATCACGTAATAGCCAAACATCATCCAGTCTTCGCTGGCGGCACGCTCGGCAGCGCGGCCCAGGCGGCTGGCGTCTGGGTTGTACATGCCCTGCATCTCGGCCACCTGCTGGGGGCTGATGATGCTGTAGACCAGGTCGGGGAACAGGTACACCAGCAGGGCGATCCCCACCAGGCTGCCAAAGAACAGCAGGCCGGCGATCAGCACGAAGCGCCATTGTTCGCGTACCAGGCGCGGGAAGTCGGCGAGAAGAAACGCCAGTATGTTTGCTGTCAGATGGCTGCGATGGCGATACAGTTGTTGATGGCCGCGCAATGCCAGCTGTTGCAACGGATCGACCAGGTAACTGCTGTAGCCGCGTTGCTGAGCCAGGGCCAGGTGTTGGCACAGGCGTCGATATTGATGCGGGAAGTCGGCAACATCGGCGGCCTTGGCTTTACCTTGCTCCAGTTGCTTCAACTGCTCGGCGAAGGTTTGCCATTGATGCTGGTGGCGGCTTTCAAAAAGGCTCTGCTTCATGTCGGCCCCAACAAACCACGGGCTACCCCGTTCAGTTGCTCCACGGCACGCGGCGCAGGCACCTGCAGGGGCCCTGCGAGGATGGCGGCCAGTTCATTCACCCGTTCGGCCGAGAGTTCGGCCTGGCGTTCGGCGAAACCGAGGATGGCCCGTTGTTCGCTCAGTTCCAGTGCAAAGGGCAGGCGCAGGGCGGGCGCTTGAGGAATGCTCGGGCGTACCAGCGGCAGCTCGCGGTAGACCACGAGTGTGCCTGCGGCCAGGTCGCCTAGCCGCTTGAAGTGTGGATGCTGCAGGCAACTGATCGCGCCGAGGAAATAACCGAAGGGCAGCATGTCGACAAAACGCAGCAGGTTGCGTATCAATGATGCCGACCAGCCAATGGGCGTGCCGTCATCCTGTACCACGCGCAGGCCCATGACCTGCTTGCCCGGCGAGCAGCCTTGGTTGAGCACTTCGAACAACACCATGTACCACCAGCTCACCACGAACAGCAGCAGCGAACCCAGCCCGATCCCCACATTGCCGAGCAGCGCCAGCGGCACCAGCAAGATGCCCATGATGATCCCTCGCACGCCCAGGTCGAATGCAAAGGCCAATGCCCGAGAGGGCAGGCCAGCAGGGCGCAGGAGCAGGTCGATGCCCTCCGGCGTTTCTATCTGATAGTGGGTATCCAAAGGCGTTGATGGCATTGCGATCCTTGGCAGTGCGAGGCGACTTGAGAGACACGGATGCTAACAGTGTCGACGGTGGAAGCAACCACCCGAGGTTTTTCTGGGTATTTATACAGTCAGGTATCGCTGGCCCCCAACGCCTTGCAGCGCCTAGACTTTGTCGGTCTTCAGCACAGGAATAGCCCGTGACCTCGATTTTCTGGTACGACTATGAAACCACCGGCATCAACCCGCGCAATGATCGCCCGCTCCAGGTAGCCGGGATCCGCACTGACCTTGAGCTCAATGAGGTCGGTGCGCCGATCAATCTTTATTGCCAGCCCAGCGACGATATCCTGCCTCACCCGGCAGCGTGCGCGATCACGGGCATCACGCCGGGTGTCCTCGCCGAGAAGGGCCTTGCCGAAGCCGATTTCATGACTCGGGTGCACGCCGAACTGGCCGCGCCAGGTACCTGCGGCGCCGGCTACAACACCCTGCGATTCGACGATGAAATGACGCGCTACAGTCTGTACCGCAATTTTTTCGACCCGTATGCGCGCGAGTGGCAGGGCGGCAACAGTCGCTGGGACTTGATCGATGTGATGCGCACCGCCTACGCCCTGCGGCCGGAGGGCATCAACTGGCCCGAGCAGGATGGGCGTGTGACCCTCAAGCTCGAACGCTTGACCGAGGCCAACGGCATCGACCATGGCCAGGCCCATGACGCGTTGTCGGATGTGCGTGCAACCATCGCCCTGGCGCGGTTGGTCCGAGAGAAACAACCGAAGTTGTATGAATGGTTGTTTCAACTGCGCAGCAAGCAGCGGGTCATGGATCAGGTGCGGTTGCTGCAACCGATGGTGCATATCTCCGGGCGTTTCTCCGCCGAGCGCCATTATCTGGGCGTGGTCTTGCCCCTGGCCTGGCACCCGCGCAATCGCAATGCCTTGATCGTCTGTGACCTGGGGCTCGATCCACAAGGGCTGTTGGACCTGGATGCGACGACGCTGCGTCAGCGTCTTTACACGCGCCGCGATGAGCTGGCCGAAGGTGAGCTGCCGGTTCCGCTCAAGTTGCTGCATATCAACCGCTGCCCGGTGGTTGCACCGTTGAAGGTGCTGCGCCCTCAAGACCTTGAGCGCCTTCAATTGGATAAGGAGGCTTGCCTCGCGCGGGCGCTGCGGCTAACTGACGCACAGGAAGTTTGGCGGGACAAGTTAGCGGCCATTTACGCCGAGGAAGACTTTGCGTCGAACTCGGACCCGGAGCAGCAGCTCTACGAGGGTTTTATGGGTGACCGTGACCGCCGTTTATGTGAGCAAGTTCGCATGGCAGAGCCCGCGCAATTAGCCCGTCAGCAGTGGCCGTTCGATGATCATCGTTTACCGGAATTATTATTTCGCTACCGGGCGCGTAACTTTCCTGAAACCTTGAACAATGAGGAGCAACAACGCTGGAAACTTTTCTGTCAACAACGTTTGTCGGATGCACAGTGGGGGGCGCCGAATACCCTGTTGGCATTTAAGCAGGCGCGTGAGGAGTTGGCGGTTAGTGCTACATCGTTTCAGTGCCAGGTACTGGCGCAATGGCAGGACTATGCGGATTGCTTAGCGGCGCGCCTGAATCTGTAGGCGCATAACTACAGAATATTCAGACAATAAAAAACGCCAGCAAGCTGGCGTTTTTCATGTGTGACGTATCGGGTGAACGTCCGACCGGGCTTAGCCCAGCAGGGTTGCCCAACCTTCAACTACGTCACCGCCCCACTTGGCTTTCCACTCTTTCAGAGTTTTGTGGTTGCCACCTTTGGTTTCAATCACTTCGCCGTTGTGCGGGTTTTTGTACTGCTTGACCTTGCGAGCACGCTTGGTGCCGGTAGTTTTCACAGCGCCACGCGGTGCTTTAACTTTCGACTCTGGATCCAGCAGCGCGATGATGTCACGCAGGGATTTGGAGTATTCGCCCATCAGGGTGCGCAATTTGCCTTCGAATTCCAGCTCGGTTTTCAGCTTGTCGTCTTCGGACAGGTTCTTCAAACGGGCTTGCAGCTCTTTGATAGCTTCTTCGGTGGCGCGGTATTCGTTGATCAGTGACATGTGGACTACCTTATGTAGAACGCTGATTGACAGGGTGAGTGGCCTAATAATAGTCAGGCAATTTCATCAAGTAAACATTTAAGACGGTATTTAGGCGAATGACATTGAATGTGTGTGGGAAAACCTGGCCGATGAGTTAATTAGTAAGCGTTATGCGCAAAAGATAATCGCCTTAATTTTTTGCTACCGGCCTGAGCATGCCGTTGTATCGTCATATAGCGCTGGTAAAACCTTACACGATTAAGGGGTGTTACCACGGCCATGCCTCAAGATAAGGTGCAAGGGAATACTGCAGTTTTTCTGCGTAATCGCTAGAATAGCGGCCTTTGTGAAGTTCTGGAGTTTCCCCCTAATGCGCACTTTTCGGCTGGTGATTGCTTGCCCGGACCGGGTTGGCATCGTTGCCAAGGTCAGTAACTTTCTGGCTTCCCATAATGGCTGGATCACCGAGGCGAGCCATCACTCGGACGATCTCAGTGGTTGGTTTTTCATGCGTCACGAAATCCGTGCCGATACGTTGCCCTTTGGCCTGGAAGCTTTCCGCGAGGCGTTTGCGCCGATTGCCGAAGAGTTTTCGATGACCTGGCACATCACCGATACAGAGCAGAAGAAACGCGTGGTACTGATGGCCAGCCGCGAATCCCACTGCCTGGCAGACCTGCTGCACCGCTGGCACAGCGACGAACTCGATTGCGAGATTGCCTGCGTGATCTCCAACCATGACGACCTGCGCAGCATGGTCGAATGGCATGGCATCCCTTATTACCATGTGCCGGTCAACCCACAGGACAAGGAGCCCGCATTCGCCGAAGTGTCGCGCCTGGTCAAGCAGCATGACGCGGATGTAGTGGTGCTGGCGCGCTACATGCAAATCCTGCCACCGGAGTTGTGCCGCGAATACGCAGGCAAGGTGATCAACATCCACCACAGCTTCTTGCCGTCCTTTGTCGGTGCCAAGCCATATCACCAGGCTTCCCTGCGTGGCGTGAAGCTGATTGGTGCAACCTGCCACTACGTGACCGAAGAGCTGGACGCCGGCCCGATCATCGAGCAGGACGTGGTGCGCGTCAGCCACAGCGACAGTATTGAAGACATGGTGCGGTTCGGCCGTGACGTCGAGAAGATGGTGTTGGCCCGTGGCTTGCGCTACCACCTGGAAGATCGCGTGTTGGTGCACGGCAACAAGACCGTGGTCTTCTGACCCAGCGGTTTTGATTGAAAGACACCGGGGCCTGGAGGTAAAACTCTCCAGGCCCTTTTTTATTTCTGTTTCAGGAGATTCCCATGAGCGACCCGCTCGATAAAGCCACCTCAAGGGCACCTGCTACCTTGGGCGAGGGCTGTTTGAGTCGTTACGACCCGGACGCGCTGGATGCCGAGGATGGTACTGATTTTCCAGGCGCGGCGCGTTTATGGGAACAGACACAGGCGCAGGATGAGCAGCCTGCCGCCCCTGAAAAAGACGCTTGAGCAGCGGTTTGCCGACCATCAATAGAAACACTGGCGCACCGGCCAGCAAATAGAAGTAGTA
Organism: Pseudomonas sp. PA-1-6B; assembly: GCF_021609545.1. Taxonomy (NCBI): domain Bacteria; kingdom Pseudomonadati; phylum Pseudomonadota; class Gammaproteobacteria; order Pseudomonadales; family Pseudomonadaceae; genus Pseudomonas; species Pseudomonas sp. PA-1-6B. Next base: position 12,558 of record NZ_WJZM01000076.1, on the reverse strand, counting down.
GGTCACCGCGCGCCAGATCAGAATCGCCGCAGCCGCTGTGGATGTGCCCACCATGGGCGCCAGCAGTGCCGCTGACGTCAACTCCGCAGCGCCGGCCCCGCCTGGCGCCAGGCTGAACTGCCCGGCAGTCAGGGATAACATCTGGATCAGAAAGCTCCAGGCCCACTGCACCTCGCCCCCCAACCCGCGCAGCGCCAGGTACAGCACGCTGTAACGCAGCAGCCAATGCAGGCTGGTCAGCGCAAATACCCCAAGCAAGGTGCTCCGGGGTAGTTTCAGGGTGGCGCTGAACGCCGCAAGAAAACGCAGCAACCGGCGTGCCCAGCGTCGGCGGGTGGTAGCACTGACCTTCATGGCCTTGAGTGCCAAACCCGCCAGGCGAATCAGCCGTCGGTGAAAATGCACCACGGCCCAGCCACTGATTACCCCACCCACCATCGACACGGCGCTGAGCCCCAGCAACCACTCCAGACGCGGGCTGAGGCTATGGAACAGCGCATATAGCAAGATCCCCACCAGTGCGCAGAGAAAAAACACCAGGTCGCTCAACTGGTCCATGGCAAACACCGCGCTGCCTTGGGCGGGGCGGATGCCGTTGCGTGCCAGCAGGGCCATCAGGGTCAACGGCCCGCCGCTGCCGCCGGGTGTTGCACACATGGCGAACTCGGTGGATATCACCACGCCAAGGCTTTTAAGCGGGCCTAACTCGCCGCGATGCTCGCCAAGCAGCAGGCGGATACGCAGGCTGTTGATCAGCCAGCAGCCAATGATCATGGCGAACATCCCCAGTAACTGGGGCAACGGAAACTGGCGCAGACGCGCTATGCTTTCGCCGCCGCCCAGCCACAATGGGATCATCAGCGCCACCAAGAGCGCCAACACTAACCAGATCAGTCGGCCCATGGCTGCGTCGCCAGCCAGGCGGCCTTGGTCTGGGGGACGCGCCCTGTGCTGAGCAGGCGTTGTAAGGTGTGCAACCAATAATCGCGGGAAAACCTGTGGCGCATGTCCACCGGGTGCAAACCCAGTCGGATCAGCGGGGCCTCCTGCCACCGCTGTTCACGGCGATCACTGAGGATTTTGGACAATCCCCGGCGCCAGGCACTGCGGGCGCTCCACACCAGCCCGGGGGCGTTGATAGGCGTGAAGTCCGGCAGGCGATAAAGATGTTGTGGGTCGCTGGTGTAGCTCAGCGGCAGTTGGCGCAATGCCTGCCGGGTGCCGTCGCTCATCAACCAGGCGGGCGCGACAAAGCCATGCAGCGGCCAGCCATTGCGCTCAAATACCTCAATGCCGGCGGTCAACCGGCGCAACGCCTCGGCTTCGGACAGCTGGTAAAACTCGCCTTCGTGGGTATAGATGCGTCGCATAAACCATTCTTTTGGCGTACGCGGCCGAGGTTGGTCGTCGCAATGGTAGTAACCGTGCAAGGTGAGCTCATCGCCCTTGGCGACACGGCTGTCGAGCAGGCGCCGAAAATCGCGGTGGGTGGCCAGGTCGTCATGGTGATGGAAGTCTGGCACCACCAGCCAAGTGATTGGCACGTTGCCCAGTGCATCGACGGCCTCGACGAAGGGCCGGTAGTCGGCCCAGGTGTGCGGTGCCACGTCGTGCAGTACCAGCATCAGCGCGCGCTCAGCCATGGGCGAGCATCGGTTCATGGCTGCCCAGCACGGCGTAGTAATGCCCCAGCAAGCTGTCGACCACCGTATCCCACGCATAATGCAGCTCGACATGGCGCCGAGCCTGAGCACCCAGGCGTCGGCTGTCGGTACTGAACAGCTCGCGCACCGCGTCGGCCATGGCCTTGGGGTTGTTTGGCGCGCACAGCAGGCCACAACGCTCGTCGACAATCTCGGTAAAGGCCCCGGCCGCCACGGCGACCACTGGAATACCGCAGGCCATGGCTTCCAGGATCACCAGGCCGAAGGTCTCCTGGTCGCCACCATGCAGTAAGGCATCGGCGCTGGCCATCAGCCGAGCGACATGTTGGGCGGGCCGGAATCCGTCAATCACGGTGACATTGTCTGGCACGCTGGCCGGCATGCCGGAGCCCACCAGTAGCAAGTGGTAGCCTTCCCCCAGGCGTTTCATGCAGTTGAGCAGCACCGGCAGGTTTTTCTCCTTGGAGCCGCGCCCGGCGAAGATCAGTAGCCGAGTGTCTTCGCCAATCCCCAGTTCGGCGCGCAGGCCGGGGTCGCGTACCTCAGGGGTGAAGGTTTGCAGGTCTACACCCAGGGGTTGCACGAAGACATTTCTGACGCCAAGCCCGGTGAGCTTGTCGGCCATTACCTGGCTGGGGGCGAGCACTCGGTCAAAATTCCCATAGAGTTTGCGCACATAGGCTTCAACATTGGGGGTAAACCAAGGCCCCATGCGGTTGCTCACCAGCAGTGGCAGGTCGGAGTGGTAAAAGCCGATGACCGGCACATCCAATTGGCGTCGGGCATCCAGCGCGGCCCAGGCGGTCAGGTAAGGGTCGCCAACTTCGATCAGGTCGGGCTGTAAATCGTGCAGGACATTTCGCCAAGGCGCCAAGCGAAGGGGGAAGCGATAGCCTTTGCCGAAGGGCAGGGCGGGCGCCGGTACTTTGAAGATGCCGTCCTGCTCGCTCAAGTGTGCGCCAGGAATCAACAGGCTATGGCGAATGCCCGGCTTGAGCGCCAGACGCCGGTGCTTGGCGTCAAGGTAAGTGCGTACGCCACCGCTGGCCGGGGCGTAGAACATGGTTATGTCAGCGATATGCACGATGAACATCCCTCCGATCCATTGCTCTCCCTAGATGGACCTGAGGTAAGGATAGATGTTCGGTTTAGATTCGCAGCATGACGGTGGCGGGAATGGACAAACGCACGCTGTAGGAGCGAGCTTGCTCGCGAAAAACTCACAGACTCCGCGTTTCTTCAGGCAGCCCGCGTTATCGTTGACGTTTTTCGCGAGCAAGCTCGCTCCTACGGGTGAATTTCAAATCCGGAAGCTGCCCACCAATTGCTTCAAGCGCGAGGCCTGTTGTTCCAGGTCCGAGCAGGCGCGCAGGGTCGATTGCAGGTTTTCCACCCCTTCCTGGTTGAGGGTGTTGATCTCGGTGATGTCCATATTGATCGACTCCACCACCGAGGTTTGTTCTTCCGTTGCGGTGGCGACCGACTGGTTCATGCCGTCGATCTCGCCAATGCGCTGGGTCACGCTGTTCAGGCGCTCGCCGGCCAGGTTGGCGATTTCCACGCTGTCCAGGCTGTGGCGTTGGCTTTCGCTCATGGTAGTCACCGAGTCCCGGGCACCCACCTGTAGCTCTTCGATCATCGTCTGCACCTGTTGCGCCGACTCCTGAGTGCGATGAGCGAGGTTGCGCACTTCATCGGCTACTACCGCAAAGCCCCGCCCGGCTTCCCCGGCGCGCGCCGCTTCGATCGCCGCATTGAGCGCCAGCAGGTTGGTCTGCTGGGAAATGCTGGTGATCACCTCAAGAATCTGGCCGATATTCACCGTTTTGCTGTTAAGTGCTTCGATATTGGTGCTTGAGGTGCTGATCATGCTGGATAACTGCGTCATCGCCTTGATATTGCGTTCAACCACCTGCTGGCCGTCTTCGGCCAAGTGCCTGGCATCGCTGGCTTGACTGGAGGCTTGGGCGGCGTTGCGTGCGATCTCCTGGGCTGCGGCCCCCAGTTGATTGATGGCCGCAGCGACGCTGTTGGTGCGGTTGGCCTGTTCGTCGGAGTTGACCATCGACGAGTTGGAGGCGCTGACCACCCGCAGGGCCACTTCATTGACGTGCTCGGTGGCTGAAGACACTTCGCGAATCGAGGTATGAATGCGCTCGACGAAGCGGTTGAAAGCATTGCCCAGGGTGCCGAATTCATCATTGTTCTGGATGGTCAGGCGGCGGGTCAGGTCGCCTTCACCGTCGGCAATGTCTTGCATGGCGCGGGTCATCAGGTGCAAAGGTTGCATCAAGACGCGGATCAGCATGCCGAGCAGGGCGATGATGATCACCACCGCGATGATCGTGGCGATCACCGCCGAGGTGCGGAACTCACTGAGCATGGCGAAAGACTTGTCCTTGTCCACCGAAACGCCCAGGTACCAGTTCACCGATGGCAGGCCCTTGATCGGTGTGAACGTCACGATATTGGTCTTGCCATTGGCTTGCACTTCGCTGAAGTCGCCGCTGATCTTCGGCGTGTCTTTTGGATAAACGTCCGACAGGGTCTTCATCACCAGGGCTTTATCGGGGTGCACCAGCACTTTGCCGTCGGCGCTGACCAGGAACGCATAGCCCATGCCGCCAAAATCCAGCGCGCCGATGTTATCCACCAGGGTCTGCAGGCTCAGGTCGCCGCCGACTACGCCGATGCTCTGGCCGCCCTTGGTACTGGGCGTGGCAACGGAGATGATCAGTTGCCCGGTCGCCGCGTCGATATAGGGTTCGGTCAGGGTCGAGCCATTACTGGCCTGGGCGCCCTTGTACCAGGGGCGAACACGCGGGTCGAAGCCGTCGGGCATCTTGGTGTCAGGGCGGATGGTGAACGTGCCCTGGCTGTCACCGACGTAGGTGGCCATGAATGACGAAGTCAGCGCTTTCTGCTCCAGCAGGCTGGCAACGACGGCTTTTTCAGGGTTGATGGCGATGTTCTGTGCGGCGTTTTCCACCAGGGCGATACGCCCGGTGAGCCAGGTCTGGATGTTGCTGGCGGTAACGTCGCCCATCTCGTGCAGGTAGTTGTTGAGGTCGTCGCGAATCGCGTTGCGCTGCAGATAGTCGTTGTAGAGGGTAAACAACGCAAAGGCGGCGATGACGATAAGGGAGGCTGCAAGCAGGATCTTGTGGCTGAAGCGCAGATTTTTGTTCATGGCTTGAAGGGTCCGCTAAGGTCTTAATATCCGAGGCGCATCCAATGCGGGAGGCGCGAAATGGCAGCGTTAAAAAAGGTGTGGTATTTCTGGTGATAGCTCCGTTGGTCCGTATCGGAATTATCTGACCGTTTTTTAGTCTTTGTCGGGCTTACATCCGTCTATATCGACCTCGCGGCACTAAAGATTAACCATAGGTGACGAAATGCCTGACTCCACACAACTGCTTATCGGTGCAGGCCTTGACGGCCAGCCCATCGCCCAGTCCATGCGCCTGGCCAACCGTCATGGGTTGATCGCCGGCGCCACCGGCACCGGCAAGACCGTCACCTTGCAGCGCCTGGCGGAAGCCTTCAGTGATGCGGGCGTGGCGGTGTTCGCCGCCGACATCAAAGGCGACCTCTGCGGCCTGGGCGCCGCCGCCAACCACCAGGGCAAAGTGGCCGAGCGCATCGCCGGTATGCCCTTCCTTGATTACACGGCCCAGGCGTACCCGGTCACCCTGTGGGATATCCACGGCCAATCCGGTCATCCGTTGCGCACCACCATCAGTGAAATGGGCCCGCTCTTGCTCGGCAGCCTGTTGGAACTCACCGACAGCCAGCAGTCGGCGCTCTATGCGGCGTTCAAAGTGGCCGACCGCGAAGGCCTGTTGCTGCTGGACCTCAAGGACCTCAAGGCACTGCTCAATCACCTGCGCTATCACCCGGAACTGCTGGGCGAAGACGCGGCCTTGATGACCACCGGTTCCAGCCAGGCCTTGTTACGACGCCTGGCGGTGCTGGAGCAGCAGGGCGCCGAAGCCTTGTTTGGCGAGCCGGCCCTGCAACTGGAGGATATTTTGCAGCCCGCCAGTGATGGGCGTGGGCGCATCCACCTGCTGGACGCCAGCCGCCTGGTGCATGAAGCGCCGAAGGTCTACGCGACCTTTCTGTTATGGCTGCTGGCAGAGTTGTTCGAACAATTGCCGGAACGCGGCGATGCCGACAAACCGTTGCTGGCGCTGTTTTTCGATGAAGCGCACTTGTTGTTCGCCGATACGCCAAAAGCCTTGCAGGAGCGTCTGGAGCAAGTGGTGCGCCTGATCCGTTCCAAAGGGGTTGGCGTGTACTTCGTCACCCAGTCGCCGGGCGACCTGCCGGATACGGTACTGGCGCAACTGGGCCTGCGCATCCAGCACGGTTTGCGCGCATTCACCGCCAAAGAGCAGAAATCCTTGCGAGCGGTGGCGGACGGTTTTCGGCCCAACCCGACGTTCGATACCTTGTCAGTGCTTACAGAGTTGGGCACCGGTGAGGCATTGGTGGGAACCTTGCAGGAAAAGGGCACGCCGGAAGTCGTCCAGCGCGTACTGGTTGCTCCCCCGCAATCGCGGATCGGGCCGCTCAGCGAAGCAGAACGTGCAGCGTTGGTCGCCAGTTCGCCACTCTTGGGGCGCTACGACAAGCCGGTAGATCGTGAGTCTGCCTATGAAGTGTTGATGGCTCGCAAGGAACTGGGGGCTGCCGATGAGGCCGCGCCGGCCACCGAAGAGCCGAGCTTCACCGACAAGGCGGGTGCATTCCTGGGGACCACGGCGGGCAAGGCGTTGAAATCAGCCATGCAGCAGGCCGCCAATCAGATGGGGCGCCAGTTGGTGCGGGGGTTGCTGGGTTCGTTGCTGGGCGGCAGCAAACGCAAATAGCGCTTCAGGCTTTGGGCCGGGCATGGGCGGCCAGCCGTTCCAGGGCAGCGCGCAAGCCCGGGTCGTTGATCCCTTCAGCAGTGGCCTGAAGGGTTTCGGCGGCCGTTTCCGACAGGTCCATGGTATGCCCCACTGCGCCTTGCGGCACGGTGGGTGGCTGTACCTTGAACTGAATGCGCGTCAAATTGGCAAATTCGTCGAACGCCATCAACTGGCGCTGCAAGCGCTTCTGTTGGTAGCGCAAGCGGGTGGCCCAATGCCCATCGGTGACAATTAATAGCAGGTTGCCTTCACGCCAGGAGGCGACGTGACAATGTTCCCGGGCGGCCGGCTGCAGTTGGCTTTCCAGCAGGCGTTGCAGATGGCCCAAGCGTTGCGCCTGGCCGAAGATAGCTTTCAACGGTTTGGCTTCGCGGAGCAACGCGCCGGGGGCGCGGGCTGTGAGAGGGCGAAATGCCATGTTTAGACACCTTAGGTAACAGAGCGGCTATCTTAGCAGAAAGCGCCTGTATGCCCCGAGGCTCTGCGTCGGCAGGGCTTTCTCCGTCAAATCAATAAGTAACTTCTGCGTCTGATGGGTTGAAGTTCCAGCAAAAGCCCTTATTTTAAACAAGCCCTCTCACAGCGCCGTGCCTGTCTCAGGGAACAACGCCACTTTCCTCACCCACGATTCCGGGTAGAATGCGCGTTCGCAATGCGGCCGTGAGGGCTGCTCGGGCCACTCACGGTGCGCCCTCCATCCCTATGTGTGGAAGAACCTGCCGATATGTTTGCGCCTTTGTTAAAGAAACTTTTTGGAAGCAAGAATGAGCGCGAAGTCAAACGCATGCTCAAGACGGTGCAGCTGGTCAATGCCTTCGAAGAGCAGATGGTTGCTCTGTCGGACGAGCAATTGCGCGCCAAGACCCAAGAGTTCAAGGCCCGCATAGCCAAAGGTGAAACCCTCGACAAGCTGCTGCCCGAAGCCTTCGCGGTCGCCCGTGAAGCCGGTAAGCGCGTCATGGGCATGCGCCACTTCGACGTCCAGTTGATCGGCGGCATGACCTTGCATGAAGGCATGATTGCCGAAATGCGCACCGGTGAAGGCAAGACCCTGGTGGCAACCCTGGGCGTTTACCTCAACGCACTGTCCGGCAAGGGCGTGCACGTTGTGACGGTGAACGACTACCTGGCTCGCCGGGACGCCAACTGGATGCGCCCGCTGTATGAATTCCTCGGCCTGACCGTCGGCGTGGTAACGCCGTTCCAGCCGCCGGAAGAGAAGCGCGCCGCGTACGCCTGCGACATCACCTACGGTACCAACAACGAATTCGGTTTCGATTACCTGCGCGACAACATGGCGTTCAGCATGGATGAAAAATTCCAGCGTGAACTCAACTTTGCCGTGATCGACGAAGTCGACTCCATCCTCATCGACGAAGCCCGTACCCCGCTGATCATCTCCGGCCAGGCCGAAGACAGCTCGCGCCTGTACACCGAGATCAACAAGTTGATCCCGCGTCTTGAACAGCACATCGAGGAAGTGGAAGGCGTGGTGACCAAAGAAGGTCACTTCACCATTGACGAGAAGACCCGCCAGGTCGAACTCAACGAAGCCGGTCACCAGTTTGTCGAAGAAATGCTGACCCAGATCGGCGAACTGGCCGAAGGCGAAAGCCTGTACTCGGCGCACAACCTGGGCCTGTTGACCCACGTGTACGCTGGCCTGCGCGCCCACAAGCTGTTCCATCGTAACGTCGAATACATCGTGCAGGACGGCCAGGTGGTACTGGTTGACGAGCACACCGGTCGTACCATGCCCGGTCGTCGTCTGTCCGAAGGCCTGCACCAGGCCATCGAAGCCAAGGAACACCTCAACATCCAGGCCGAAAGCCAGACGTTGGCGTCCACCACTTTCCAGAACTACTTCCGTCTGTACAACAAGCTGTCCGGCATGACCGGTACGGCCGACACCGAAGCGTTCGAATTCCACCAGATCTACAACCTGGCCGTGATGGTCATTCCGCCGAACAAACCGTTGGCGCGTAAAGACTACAACGACCTGGTGTTCCTGACCGCCGAAGAGAAATACGCGGCGATCATCAATGACATCAAGGACGGCATGTCAAAGGGCCGTCCGATCCTGGTGGGTACCGCCACCATCGAGACCTCCGAGCACGTGTCCAACCTGCTCAACAAGGAAGGCATCGAGCACAAGGTACTGAACGCCAAGTTCCACGAAAAAGAAGCCGAGATCATTGCCCAGGCCGGTCGCCCAGGCGCATTGACCATCGCCACCAACATGGCCGGTCGTGGTACCGACATCCTGTTGGGCGGCAACTGGGAAGTGGAAGTGGCCTCGCTCGACGACCCGACGCCTGAGCAGATCGCCCAGATCAAGGCCGACTGGCAGAAGCGTCACCAGGCTGTGCTGGAATCCGGTGGCTTGCAGGTGATCGCGTCTGAGCGTCACGAATCGCGTCGTATCGACAACCAGCTGCGTGGCCGTGCTGGCCGCCAGGGTGATGCCGGTTCCAGCCGTTTCTACCTGTCGTTGGAAGACAGCCTGATGCGTATCTTCGCATCGGACCGGGTGAAGAACTTCATGAAAGCCCTGGGCATGCAGTCCGGTGAAGCGATCGAGCACCGCATGGTGACCAACGCCATCGAGAAGGCCCAGCGCAAAGTAGAAGGCCGCAACTTCGATATTCGCAAGCAACTGCTTGAGTTCGACGACGTCAACAACGAACAGCGTAAAGTGATTTATCACATGCGTAACACGTTGCTGGCCGCCGACAACATTGGCGAGACCATCGCTGATTTCCGTCAGGACGTGCTCAACGCCACTGTCAGCGCCCATATTCCGCCACAGTCCCTGCCTGAGCAGTGGGATGTTGCCGGCCTGGAAGCGGCATTGAAGAGCGACTTCGGTGTGGACTTGCCGGTTCAGCAATGGCTGGACGAAGACGACCACCTGTATGAAGAAACCCTGCGCGAAAAACTGATGGCCGAGTTGCTGGCGGCGTACAACGAAAAAGAAGAGCAGGCGAGTGCCGAAGCTCTGCGCACCTTCGAGAAACAGATCGTATTGCGCGTGCTGGATGACCTGTGGAAAGACCACCTGTCGACCATGGACCACCTGCGCCACGGTATCCACCTGCGTGGCTACGCCCAGAAGAACCCGAAGCAGGAGTACAAGCGCGAGTCGTTCACGCTGTTCTCCGAATTGCTGGATTCGATCAAGCGCGACTCGATCCGCGTGCTGTCCCACGTTCAGGTGCGTCGCGAAGACCCGATCGAGGAAGAAGCACGCCTGCGTCAGGAAGCCGAAGCACTGGCGGCGCGCATGCAGTTCCAGCACGACGAAGCGCCGGGCCTGGATGAGCCTGAAGCGTTGGGTGAAGAGGTCGATGTGGCCCTGGCCCAGACCCCGGTTCGCAATGACCAGAAGCTGGGCCGCAACGAGCTGTGCTACTGCGGTTCGGGCAAGAAATTCAAACACTGCCACGGCCAGATCGAATAAGATTTTCGCCTGACGCTGCAACACCCCGCGCCGCGACCGGCCTTTGCCGTCGCGGCGTTTTGCCATTAATTCCCACCGTCGATAGCGACGGCACAGACATCACCTATTTTTAAGGAGCGCATTCATGGCTGTTGGTCTTGGTCCTTTGCCCACGTTGCACCCGGTTGCCGGTTTTGAACTCGGTATCGCTTCGGCGGGCATCAAGCGCCCGGGGCGCAAGGATGTGGTGGTGATGCGTTGTGCGGAAGGCTCGACCGTGGCGGGCGTGTTCACCCTCAATGCCTTCTGCGCTGCGCCGGTGATTCTGGCCAAGCAACGGGTGGCCGGGTCGATTCGCTACCTGCTGACCAATACCGGCAATGCCAACGCCGGCACCGGCGAGCCGGGCCTTGTCGCGGCGGCGCGCACCTGCGCCAAGCTCGCCCAGTTGACCGGCGTCGATGCCAGCCAGGTGCTGCCGTACTCCACCGGTGTGATCGGTGAGCCGCTGCCGGTGGAAAAAATCGAAGGTGCCCTGCAAGCCGCGCTCGATGACCTGTCTGTGGATAACTGGGCGGCTGCCGCTACCGGCATCATGACCACCGATACCTTGCCAAAAGGCGCGAGCCGTCAGTTCGTGCACGAGGGCGTGACCATCACCGTCACCGGTATCAGCAAGGGCGCAGGCATGATCCGTCCGAACATGGCCACCATGCTCGGTTATATCGCCACCGACGCCAAGGTCTCCCGTGATGTGCTGCAACGCCTTATGCTGGACGGCGCCAACAAGTCGTTCAACCGCATCACCATCGACGGTGACACCTCTACCAACGACTGCTGCATGCTGATCGCCACCGGCCAGGCCAACCTGCCGGAAATCACGTCCACCGAAGGTCCATTGTTCGCGGCGTTGAAACAGGCAGTGTTTGAAGTGTGCATGGACGTGGCCCAGGCCATCGTGCGTGACGGCGAGGGCGCGACCAAGTTTGTCACTGTTGAAGTCAACGGTGGCGGCAACCATCAGGAATGCCTGGATGTGGGCTACACCGTGGCGCACTCGCCGCTGATCAAGACCGCGCTGTTTGCTTCGGACCCGAACTGGGGCCGTATCCTCGCGGCCGTCGGCCGTGCTGGCGTGCCGGACCTGGACGTGAGCAAGATCGACGTGTTCCTGGGTGACGTGTGCATTGCCAGCCGTGGCGCCCGCGCCGAAACCTACACCGAAGCCCAGGGCTCGGCGGTGATGCAGCAGGAAGAAATCACCATCCGTATCGAACTGGGTCGTGGTGACTGCAGCGAAACCATCTGGACCACCGACCTGTCCCACGAGTACGTGAAGATCAACGCGGAATACCGTACCTGATACCAAGAGGAAACTGGCGGTGAAACGAGTACATGTAGCAGCAGCGGTGATCCGCGGTGTCGATGGCAGGATCCTGCTGGCGCGCCGTGCCGATACTCAGCATCAAGGCGGCCTCTGGGAGTTTCCCGGCGGCAAGGTGGAGGCTGATGAGTCGGTTGCCACGGCCTTGTCCCGTGAATTGCAGGAAGAGCTGGGCATCCAGGTCACCACGGCGCGGCCGCTGATCAAGGTGCAACATGACTATCCGGACAAGCAGGTATTGCTGGATGTCTGGGAAGTCTCGGCTTTTACCGGCGAGCCCCATGGCGCTGAAGGGCAGCCGTTGGCGTGGGTGGCACCGCGGGACCTGGTCAACTATGAATTTCCGGCGGCGAATGCGCCGATTGTCGCCGCGGCACGCTTGCCCGCCGAGTACCTGATCACCCCTGGCGAGCTGGAGACCCCGACGCTGTTGCGCGGTATCCAAAAGGCTATTGCTGGTGGCATCAAGCTGGTTCAACTGCGTGCCCCTAACGGTTACGACCCCAAATACCGCGACCTGGCGGTAGATGCGGTGGGCCTGTGCGCCGGCAAGGCGCAATTGATGCTCAAGGGGCCGTTCGAGTGGCTGGGGGATTTTCCCGCTGCCGGCTGGCACATGACCTCGGCGCAGTTGCGCAAATACGCCAGTAAGGGCCGCCCACTGCCCAAAGACCGTTGGTTGGCGGCTTCGTGCCACAATGCGGAAGAGCTGGCCCTGGCAGAAATGATGGACGTGGATTTCGTCACCCTGTCGCCCGTCCAGCCGACCCAGACCCATCCGGATGCCCTGCCGTTGGGTTGGGAGCAGGCGCAGCAGTTGATCGCCGGGTTCAGCAAGCCGGCGTTTCTGTTGGGCGGGGTTGGGCCGGCGCAGCGGGAGCAGGCCTGGGAGGCTGGTGCGCAAGGTGTGGCAGGTATTCGAGCGTTCTGGCCGCAGGTGTGATGCAGCTCTGATGGCCTCATCGCAGGCAAGCCAGCTCCCACATTTGATAGGTGAACACTTCAAGTGTGGGAGCTGGCTTGCCTGTGATAGGCATAGGTATCTACACAACTTCGGCACGACGCTAAATCTGTGGCGAGGGAGCTTGCTCCCGTGACGGCCTGGCAGCCGACACAGATATAACTGATGCCCCGCGATCCAATGTGGGAGCTGGC
>NZ_WJZM01000075.1:0-26564 GCF_021609545.1 Pseudomonas sp. PA-1-6B | reverse complement strand
CGGCTGACAAAGACTGATTGATCGTCGTATGCTTTTTCATGGGCTCGCCCTCGCTGTCGTTGGCTTCTATAAGAATGCCACCGTGGCGCATAGACGCCTCGGCTTGGGCGAGTCCATCTAATTACAGGGTTAGGTACTCAGCGCTTGAGCTTGCGCTTGTTGCGGTATTGGTCGATCACCACCGCCACCACAATGATCAGGCCCTTGATGATGTCCTGGATATACGCATCCACCCCGACAAAGGTAAACCCGCTGGCCATGACGCCGAGGATCAGCGCGCCGATCACCGTGCCGGTGATGCGCCCTACTCCACCGGCCAGGCTGGTACCGCCGATCACTGCGGCGGCAATCGCGTCCAGCTCGTAGGACATGCCCATGCCGGCCTGCCCCGTCGCTGCACGTGCCGAGGCCACCACGCCGGCCAGGCCCGCCAGGAGACCGGCGATGCTATAGACGATGATCAGGTGACGCTTGACGTTGATCCCCGAAGTGCGCGCCGCCTGCATATTGCCGCCGATGGCATAGGTGTACTTGCCATACTTGGTGTAACGCAGGGCAATGTGGAAGATCACCGCCACCACCAGGAAGATAATCACCGGCATCGCGCCATGGCCGATCGCTGTGTAGGAGTCCGAGAGCATGCTCACCGGCTGGCCTTCGGTGTAATAGCGCGCCAGGCCACGGGCCGAGACCATCATGCCCAGCGTTGCGATAAACGGCGGGATGCCAGTGACCGCGATGATGCTGCCGTTGATCGCCCCCGCTAAAAGCCCTACGCCCAAGCCCATCGCCACCGGGATCCACACCGGCAAGTCGGTGAGGGACGGAAACACCGCCCGGGAAAAGTCGGAGGTCTGCGCCAGGCTGGCGGCGATCATCGCTGACAAGGCCAGCACCGAGCCGGACGACAAATCGATGCCCGTGGTGATGATCACCTGGGTCACACCGATGGCCAGCAGGCCGATGATCGACACCTGCAGGATCATCAGCACCAGGCGCTGGGAGTTCATCAGAAAGCTCTGGTCGCGCACGATCCAGCCGAACAATTCAAACACCAGGCCGATGCCGATCAGCACCAGGAAGATACTCAGCTCGGTGGGCATGCGTCGACGGTTCTTGACCGGTGCGGTTGCCGGCTTGTTGTCTGTTATTGCGTTCATAACCCATCACCTTCTTATTCTGTAGATCAGTGGACTGCGGTCATCCCGGAAGCCAACTGCATGACTTTTTCCTGGGTCGCCTCGGCGCGATCCAGGGTGCCCATCAGTTCACCTTCGTGCATCACCATCACCCGGTCGCTCATGCCGAGCACTTCGGGCAGTTCGGAGGAAATCATGATCACCGCCATGCCTTCGCTGGCGAGGAAGGCGATCAAGCGGTAGATCTCGGCCTTGGCGCCCACATCGATACCACGCGTCGGCTCATCCAGGATCAGCAAGCGAGGGTTGGTCATCAGCCAGCGCGCCAGCAAGGCCTTTTGCTGATTACCGCCGGATAAGGTGTCGATGCATTGCTCCAGGGACGGGGTTTTAACCCGCAGCTTCTTGCACATGTCTTCACACAGGGCACGCAAGGCTTTCTGCTGGATAAAACCGTTGCCCGAATAGTGCGGCAACACCGCCATCTCCATGTTCTCCAGCACCGACAGGCACGGGAACAGGCCGCTGAGCTTGCGGTCCTCGGTCAACAGCGCAAAGCCTTTCTCAATGGCCATATGCGGGTCGGTAATGCGCACCGCCTTGCCGTCCAGGGTGATTTGCCCGCTGGAACTTGGGGTGATACCGAAAATGGTTTCCGCCACGTTGGTGCGCCCGGAGCCCATCAGCCCGGCGATACCGAGGATCTCGCCTGCGTGCAGGTCGAACGATACATCCTTGAATACGCCGTCCAGGCTCAGGTCGCGCACCGACAGCAGCAGGTCACCAATAGGCGTTTCGCGCACCGGGAACAGCTGGCTCAATTCACGCCCGACCATCATCGAGATGAGGCTGTCGCTGTTCATGCTGTCGGCCCGTTGCAAGCCGATGTATTGGCCGTCGCGGAACACCGCCACCTCATCGGCGATGGCGAACACTTCGTTCATCTTGTGGGTGATATAGACAATACCTTTGCCCTGGGACTTAAGGTCGGCAATGATCGAAAACAGATGGGCCACTTCCTTGTCGGTAATGGCCGAGGTGGGTTCATCCATGATCAGGATGTCGGAGTCGTAGGACACTGCCTTGGCAATCTCGACCATCTGCCGTTCGGCAATGCTCAGGTTGCCGACCTGTTCTTCGGGGTCGAGGTTGATGCGCAGACGCGCCAGCAACTCGGCGGTGCAGCGGTGCATTTCGCGGTGGTTGACCATGTGCAGGCTGTTGAGCTGTTCGCGGCCTATCCAGATGTTCTCGGCGATGCTCATATGGGGCATCAGGTTGAGTTCCTGGTGGATCATCGCGATCCCGGCCTTTTGCGCGGCCAGCGGCGTTTCAAAGGTGATCGGCTTGCCACGCAGGCGAATCTCGCCGGCATCGGGCTGGTAGATGCCGGCGATGATTTTCATCAGCGTCGACTTGCCCGCACCGTTCTCGCCCATCAACGCCAGCACCGTGCCGGGGCGCACCCGCAGCTGCACATCGTCCAGGGCCACGACACCGGGAAAGACTTTGCTGATGTTGAGGATTTCCAGCAGGTAGGGTTCGTCCAGCGCCAGCGCCGGGTGGGCGGCGGGCTGAGACGTGGCGGCTTGAGCAAGCATAGGGAGGTACTCCATCTGCAGGGCGGCCGTGACCGCCCTGCCAGCTTTTGTTGTTATGTTGGGCTACTTAAAGTCTTTGACGTTGTCCGGAGTGATCAACTGGAACGGGATCACCACGTTCTGCTCAACCGGCTCCTTCTTGGCCATCTTGCGCGCTGCCTCCACGGAACCCACCGCCTGGCCCTTGGCGTCCTGGAAGGCCGAGGCGGCCATGTCACCCTTGGTGATCGCGTTCAAGCCATCGGGCGTGCCGTCGACACCGGCAATCAACACGCTGCCTTTTTCCTTGCCGGCCGATCTCAGGGCCATGGACGCCCCGATCGCCATCTCATCGTTGTTGGCCAGCACCGCATTGAAATCACGCCCTTGGGTCAGCCAGTCGTTGACCAGGGTCATGCCCCGGTCACGCAGCCATGCGCCGGTCTGCTCCTGCTCGATCTTGATGTCCGGGTACTTGGCCAGCACTTCCTTGACACCCTTGGTGCGGTTGGTGGTGGAGTTGTTCGCCAGGTCACCCAACAGAATAACGACCTTGCCCTTGCCGCCGAGTTTTTCGGCGATGTATTGCATTTGCAGGCGGCCAGCCTCGACGTCATCGGAGGTCACGGCCACCACGTCCTTGGGCAAGTCTTTCTGGTCCGGGCGGCGGTTGACGAACACCAGCGGAATACCCGCCTTGGTCGCAGCCGCAATGATGTTCTTGGTCGACGCGGTATCGACCGGGTTGACGATAATGGCGTCGACTTTCTGGCTGATAAAGTTCTCGACCTGGCTCAATTGCTTGACCACATCGGCCCGCGCATCTTCAAACTGCAATTGCACGCCATCGCCCTTGGGGTAGGACTTGGCTTGCTTGTCCATGTCCTCGCGCAGGTAGGTGAGGAAGGTGTCATCGAACGCGGACATCGTCACGCCCACCTTGAGATCGGCGGCGCCGGCAACGCCACTGGCCAGTAGCATGGACAGGGCCAGGGCGGTAAAACGGATAGGGGTCTTCATGAACGGTCTGTCTCCACTTTCTTGTTGGTTTTTTTTGACGTTGCGTTGATCAGGACTCGGCTGTCAGTCGCACCACCGGCGCGCCTGGAATGCAGCACACCAGCGCGCCCTGGTTTTCGACGCACAGCACATTCAGGAAGGAGAAGTAGAACGGCCGGGCGCGGGGCAGTCCGCGTGGCGCTTGGAGGGGGCGTAAAACTCGCAGTACAGCGTTGAAGATTTTCATCTGACGGTACCTGGTTGTTTTTGATCTTGTTTTTGTTGAGTCGCCCGTAGGTTCCGGGACGTACTTTATGCAACCTGGAAAAGACTGTATTAGAAAATAATTTCCATATCAACCTGTTTTAGAATTTAATTCTATTTTCGTCGAAACCACCTGCTGGCGCTCGGCACTCAGGCGCGCGGCGTCCAATATACGGGTGGTTTCCAGGACGTCATAGGCATTGACCGGCAGCGCCCCCTGCCCCACCACGGCAGCTAGCAACTGCCGATAGAATTGGGGCCAGCAGCCCTTCTCCGACGGCACCCGCTCACGCTCCGGCCCTTGCTCAAACCAGCCCCAGCGTCGATGCTCCTCAGCGCCCCAGTGTTCACCTTCGGTTTTCGGTGACTTACCGGCCAGCAGCGCTTCTTCCTGGCCATCCAATCCGTCGACGGTGTAACAGCCCAGGCTGCCACTGACGCGAAATCGCGGTGCCTGGCTGTTCTGCAACGCGTTGCCCCACAGGTGCGAAATCACGCCATTGGCATGGGTGAGGGAGACAAAGAAGCCGTGATCCACCGTGGGATGTTCTGGCGTGTAGTGCAATTGGGCGAACACCCGCTCCACCGGGCCGAACAGTTGCAACGCCTGGTCCACCAGATGGCTGCCCAGGTCGCGCAGCCAGCCGCCACCACTGGCATTGCCCACGGCCTGCGGGCTGTAGCGCTCCACGCGGGATTCAAAGCGGGTGATGGTGCCCAGGGCGCCGGCGTCGATCAGTTTGCGCAGGGTCAGGTAATCCGAATCCCAGCGCCGATTCTGGTAGACGCTGAGCAGCGAGCCCTGGCGCTCGGCAGCGGTAATCAGGGCCTGGGCTTGTTCGGCGTTGGCGGCAAAGGGTTTATCGCTGACCACCGCCACCCCGTGCTCGATGGCTTCCAGCACCAGGGCCGGGCGACCTTTGAGGGTGGTGGAAATCACCAGGGCATCGACGCCGGCTTCGACGATCTGGCCGATGGAGTCGAAGGCTTTGACACCCGGAAGGTCAGTACTCAGTTGCTGGCGACGTTCGGGTGAACGCGTCACCACGCCGACAAAGGTGGCGCCAGGCAGGGTGGCGATCAACGGCGCATGAAAAAAGCGTCCGCCGTGGCCGTAGCCCACTAGTCCGATTCGCATGCTCAACTCCAGAATTGATTTGGAAACCCAATCAACTGTGGGAGCTGGCTTGCCTGCGATAGCAGTGAGTCAGGCAATCAATCTGTCACTGATAGACCGCTATCGCAGGCAAGCCAGCTCCCACAGTGTCAACCACTTTTCTGCAGTGAGTTAGCCGTAGAAGCGCGGGCGATCCGGCAGGCTGACTTTCACAATCTGCCCATTGCCCTGGGCTTCAATACACGCATCCGCCGCCACCGCCGCGGCAAACCCATCCCAGGCCGACGGCCCGCCAACCTGCCCGGCCAGCACGCTGTCGATAAACGCCTGCAACTCCACGTCATAGGCACCGATAAACCTATCCTTCCAATCCATCAGGATCGCGTTGGACAGCTTCGCGTCGCTGCGCAGTTGCACCTGAGATGGCTCCGGCAACCTGGCGATACCGCTCTCCCCCACCACTTCACACTGGATGTCGTAGCCGTATTGGCAGTTCACAAACACTTCCACGTCGATACGCGTGCCTTTGGCAGTTTCCAGCAGCACGATCTGCGGGTCGCGCAGGTGCGCCAGCGCCTTGCTGGTCTTGCGCGGGAACACCACCTGCACGGACACGTAGTCGTCATTGAGCAGCCAACGCAGCACGTCCAACTCATGGATCAGGGTGTCGGTGATCGCCATGCCGGTGTTGTAGTTCTCGCCCACCGTGGGGTTACGGTGCGCGCAGTGCAGCATTAACGGCTCACCGATCTGGCCGCTGTCGATCACCGCCTTGAGGGCACGATAGCCTTGGTCGTACGGGCGCATGAAACCCACCTGGACCAGGCGCTTACCGTGTGCCACTTCGGCCTCGACAATGTTGCGACAGCCCTCGGCCGTCACCGCCAGGGGTTTTTCACAGAACACCGGTTTGCCGGCGGCAATCGCGGCCAGCACAAATTCTTCGTGGCTCGGCCCCCAGGACGTCACCAGTACCGCTTCGACCTCTGGCGCGTTGATCAATGCATGGCCGTCCGGGTATACCTCGGCGTCCAGCTTCAAGTCCGCCACCACCTGGGCCGCCTGCTCAAGGTTGATGTCGGTGACGGCCACCACCTGGCTGTTGAGCAAGGCCTGGCTGCAACGACGAATATGGTCCCGGCCAATGGCGCCCGTACCAATCACTCCAAGTTTCAAAGACATGCAAACACTCCTCTTGTTATTAGTACTGCCGGGCCTTGGCCAGGTGTTCATTGAGTTTTTTGGCCGCTGCATTCGTACGTTCACTGGTGGACACTTGCGCCACACCCACACGCCACCACGACAGGTAGCCGTGGACCATGGTCTTGGGCAGCACCTTGATATCGATCAGCGTGGAGACGCTTTGCGTGCGGGCATCGGCCAACGCCGCTTCCAGCTGTTCCAGCGTGCTGACCTTGTAGGTCTTGCAACCGTAGGCCGCTGCGCTCATGGCGAAGTCCACCGGCACCAGGCCACCGTCGAGCTTGCCGCTCTCGGGGTTGCGGTAGCGGAACTCGGTGCCGAAGCTGTCCATGCCATTGCCAATCTGCAGGTTGTTGATGCAACCGAACGCCATGTTGTCCAACAGCACCACGTTGATCTTGCGGCGCTCCTGGATCGAAGTGGCCAGCTCCGAGTGCAGCATCATGTAGGAGCCATCGCCGACCAGGGCGTAGACCTCCTTGCTCGGCTCGGCCAGCTTCACGCCCAGGGCGGCATTGATCTCGTAGCCCATGCATGAATAGCCATACTCGACGTGGTAGGTGTTGACGCCCTTGCTGCGCCAGGCACGCTGCAAATCACCGGGCAGGCTGCCGGCGGCGGCCACGATGATTGCGTCATCGGCCAGGCGAGCATTGAGCACGCCAAGCACAGCGCTCTGGGTCAGGCACGAACCGGTCAGCTCGATGAATTCCCGCAGCACGGCACGGTCCAGGTGGTCGTCGACTTCGGGGACAAACTCATCGCCCTGGTAGTGCACCTGATGCACGCGGTCGACTTCGGCGTCGAGTTGCGCCTTGGCGTCGGCGATCTGCTCGCCCCAGCCCGAACGGTAATCGCCCAGAGCATCTTCCAGTGCTTCAAGGGCGACTTTTGCATCGGCCAGCACTTGTACGCCGTCCAGCTTCAACGCATCGCAGGGGCTGATATTGAGGTTGAGAAACTTCACCTCGGGGTGCTTGAACAGCGATTTTGACGAGGTGGTGAAGTCGGTATAACGGGTGCCGATGCCAATAATCAGGTCGGCCTCAGGCGCCAGCAGGTTAGCCGCCAGGCAGCCGGTTTCGCCGATGCCGCCGACGTTCAGCGGATGGCTGGACACCACGGCACTCTTGCCCGCCTGGGTCTCGGCGAACGGAATATCGAAACGCTCGGCAAAGACTTGCAGGGCCTGGTTGGCGCCGGAGTATTTGACCCCGCCGCCGCAAATGATCAGCGGCTTGCGCTTGCCGCGAAACGCCGCCAGCGCGTCGCCGATCATGGCGCTGGTGGCCGGGCGTCGGTCGATGCGGTGCACGCGTTTTTGCAGAAAATAGTCGGGGTAGTCCCAGGCTTCGGCTTGTACATCCTGGGGCAAGGCCAGGGTCACCGCGCCGGTTTCAGCCGGGTCGGTCAGCACGCGCATGGCATGGATCGCCGCGGTCATCAGTTGCTCGGGGCGGTTGATGCGGTCCCAGTATTTGCTCACTGAGCGGAAGGCGTCGTTGGTGCTGATGCTCAGGTCGTGGAACTGTTCGATCTGCTGCAACACCGGGTCGGGCTGGCGGCTGGCATAGACATCGCCGGGCAGCAACAGCAACGGGATGCGGTTGGCGGTGGCGGTGGCTGCGGCGGTGAGCATATTCGCCGCGCCCGGCCCGACCGAGGCCGTACACGCATAAATCTTGCGGCGCAGGTGCTGCTTGGCGAACCCGATGGCGGCGTGGGCCATGCCTTGCTCATTGCGGCCCTGATGCACCACCAGGTCGCCGCTGTCCTGCTCCAGGGCCTGGCCAAGGCCCAACACATTGCCATGCCCGAAAATAGTGAACACCCCGGCGACAAACTTGCTCTGTACGCCGTCGACTTCGATGTACTGGTTATCCAGGAACTTCACCAGGGCCTGGGCCATGGTCAATCTTGTTGTGGTCATCACTTGCACCTATGAATGCAATTGGAATGTTCAACACCGATCCACGGTGGGAGCTGGCTTGCCTGCGATAGCGGTCTATCAGTTGCACAGGTATTGCCTGACACACCGCTATCGCAGGCAAGCCAGCTCACACATTTTTGATCGCGTTATGGCAAGGGCTTTTGCAAATACGCCATGCTGCTGCCCAACGCCTGCCGGATATCCGCCAACCCGTGCACGCTTTCGGCAAACGGTTCGAACGACAAATAGCCGCTGTAGCCGGTGCTCAGCAAGGTGTCGATCTGCGCCGCGTTCCCGAGGATATCGTCCTCGCCCACCAGCACGCGGTGGCCGTCGCGGATCGAGTCCAGCGGCGCCTCGCGGTCTTCCACCCCGGAGATGTGCACCAGCCCGGTCAGTTCCGGGAAGAACTCATGCTCGCCGGCCAGGTGATGGTGAAAGGTGTCGTGCACCACACGAAACACATCCAGGCCACCGATGGCCTTGATTGCATCCACTGCCACGCGCTTGCGGCGCAGGGCGGATACGGTGAAGCCCAGGGGCTCGATGAAACCCAGAATCCCATACTCGCGCAGGATCAACGCCAGCTCGCTCAACGCCGTGCGCAAACCAGCCGCGCGCTGCGCGTCGTTGCGCGTATCGCCAGGCTGATTGAACGGGCACATCACCAACCCCTGGGCCCCGCACTCACGAGCGTAGGTGGCCAGTTCGATTGCCTGGGCACGGCGTTCGTCGTTCCACACATCAAAGGGGTACAGCGCGTTGATCGACAGCACCTTGATGCCCTGCGCTGCACACAACTCACGCACGCGGCTGGCGGGTGTGCCGTATTCGATTTCACGGTTCTTGAGGTCGTTGCGGATCTCAATGGCCTCGCAGTTGAGAGCCGCCGCCAACTGGATGAAATCCGGCAGGGACAGGTTGGGGGCGACCATGCGGTTAAGGGCAAAACGTAGCGGCGACTTCATTGTTTTTGTTCTCCGTCCAACACCGTTTACAGGTCCAGCAGCCAGCTGTGCTGCGGGTCGTTATGAAAATGCCATGCACGCTTGGGGCCGGCCATCACGTTCAGGTAATAAGACTCGTAGCCGTACGGCACGCTGACCGGGTGATAGCCCTTGGGCACCACCACCAGGTCACTGTTTTCCACGGCCATGGCCTGGTCGATGCTGCGATCGTCGGTGTACACGCGCTGGAACACGAAGCCCTGAGGCGGGTTGACCTGGTGGTAGTAGGTCTCTTCCAGAAAGCTCTGGTGCGGCAGGTCGTCGGTGTCGTGCTTGTGCGGTGGGTAGCTGGAGGAATGCCCCGACGGCGTGCGCACTTCCACCACCAGCAGCGAATGGGCCGGCTCGCTGTCGGGCAGGATGTCGCACACGTAGCGAGTGTTGGCGCCTTTGCCGCGCACACTGCGCTTGCACTGCTCGGGGCGGATCAAGCGCGGGGCAAAACCCGTAGCACCCGGCGCTGCGCAGACGGCAATCTGCACATCGCTCAGGGCCGTGACTCGGGCGCCAGTGCCCGGCGGCAAATAGGCGGCGAACGGTGACTTGTCTTCGAACACCGACTGGCGATCACCCAGGTTCTGCCAATTGAAGCCTTCACCTTCGATATTCACCCGACCGCTGAGCAGCACCAGGCACAGTTCCTGATCGCCCGCACTGACCGGCAGGGTTTCGCCCAGGCTCAGGCGGTAGGCGGCAAAGCCTACGTACTCCAGGCGACCCGCCTCCAGGGCAACCATGGTTTGCCCGCGTTTGCTGCTTTTGACCAACAAGCTCATCACTCAAGTCCTCTGGTTGAGAAGCGCACGCAGGGTGTCGTAACCCTTCTTCGCGTAGATATAGCTGGGCGCCACGGCCGGGTCCTGCTCGGCTTCCACCACCAGCCAGCCCTTGTAGTTCGCCGCGAGCAACACATCCAGCAACGGTGCGAAGTCGATATCACCATCGCCAGGCACGGTAAAAGTGCCGTTGACGATGCAGTCCGGGAAGCTCCACATCTGGTTACGCGCCAGTTGCACCACGGGTTTGCGTACATCCTTGAAATGCACATGGCAGACGCGGTCGATATGCTTGCGCAGCACCTCAATGGGTTCGCCGCCGCCCATGTAGCAGTGGCCCGAATCGAACAGCAAGCCGACTTCCGGGCCCGTGCGTTTCATCAACTGGTCGATGTCCTCGGGGGATTCGACGTACGCGCCCATATGATGGTGATAGGCCAGGCGCACGCCCTGGGACAAGGTGAAGCGCGCCAGCTCGGTAAGCTTGTCGGCGTAAGCCTGCCAGGCCTGTTCACTGTGAAAACGCGGACGCTCGATCAGGCGGATGCGCGAGCCCTGGATCGAGTCGGCGACTTCACCGTACACCAGTACGTTGGCACCGTTTTGTTTGAGCAGTTCGACATGGCCGGCAATGGCCTCGATCTCCTCAGCCACCGAACGGCGGGCCAGACGGCTGGAGTACCAACCGGACACCAGCGCCAGGTCATAAGGACGCAGCACGTCAGCGACGCCCTTGGCATCCTTGGGGAATTTGCCGTTGAGCTCAAAACCTTCGTAGCCGATGTCCTTGCCTTCACTCAGGGCCGTGCTCAGCGGGGTCTCACCGCCGAGGGCCGGGAGGTCGTCGTTGCTCCAGGAGATCGGGTTGATGCCAATTCGGATTGCGGGCATGGCTGCACCTTTTGTTTTTATCTTCAGAATTCACTGGGATCTGCTTTGTGTGGGAGCTGGCTTGCCTGCGATAGCAGTGTGTCAGGCAGTACATTTGCAACTGACAGGTTGCTATCGCAGGCAAGCCAGCTCCCACATTTGATCGTATTTACCGTCGGGCGCTGAGCCAGGCATTGATGAGCTGTTCGAAGGTCGCCTGCACCTGCTGGATCAGCGTTTCATCATCAATCTCCCCCGCCATCCACGCCCGGCTCGGCTCGTGGAAGATCGTGCGGCCCACGGCAAACCCACGGCAGGTGCTGCTCTGGCTGGCTTGCTTGAAGCCATCGGCGAGAAACTCGGGGGAAGCATTCAGGCCCAGCAACACCACGCCACGGCAGTAGGGGTCGCGTTCCTGGATCAGTTCGTCGAGCTTTTTCCAGTCTGCGGCCGACTGGGTTTCGATCTTCCACCAGGCCGGGTAAATGCCCAGGTTGTACAGGCGCTTGAGGCTGCGGTAGAGCACGTCCGGGTAGGTGGACGGGTGATCCTTAGGCGGGATGACTTCCAGCAGCAGTTCGTGGCCACTGACCAACGACGCCTCGTACACCGCCTTGAGTTGCGCTTCCTGTTCAAGGCGCAGCATCGGCTCGTCATCGGGGTGAAACTGCACCAGGCACTTGATGATCTGTTCCTGGGGCCAGGCAATCAGGTTGCTGCCGATCGAACGCCCGTGCTCGAACGCCAGGGGCCGCGAGTTCTGCACTTCCACCGGGCGAGCGATCCACCAGCCGCGACCGCTGGCGGCGTTGAGTGCATCCTGGCCGAAGCGTTGGTCGGCGAGCAGGCCCACATCCGCCTCGACGCCCTGCTCGCTGAGTTTTCGCTCGACGCGTTCGATGGCCTGGATAAACAACTGCTTGATGTCGCTGATACGCTCAGGGGCCTGGCCACCTTTTTGCGCCAGCTCCACCAATTGCCAGCGGTGGTCGAAGGCAAAGATGAACAGTTGCTTCCAGGCTTTGCGCGGCACCGTGACACGGTGCAGGCGTTGCAGGGTCACGTCCTGGTCCGGCCGGGTGATGGGCACGGGGCTGTTGAACAGGTAATCGAGTTCGGCGGGGGTCGGCATCGCTGGCGCACAGGCGTGGCGCGATACCACCAGGCCGCCACAGGCATTGGCCAACTGGCTGCAACGCTCATCGCTGGCGTCATTGATCCAGCCGCTGAGAAAGCCCGACATAAAAGCATCGCCTGCGCCCAACACGTTGAGCACTTCAACCCGCACGCCAGGATAGATGGCCCCGTCTTCCAGGCGCGCCGGAATTGCGCCGTGAATCACCGTGCAGCCCTGAGGGCCGAGCTTGACCACCAAAGTGGCCGGGGTCAGTTCACGCACGGTGCGCAGGGCGGTGAGCAGGTCTTCACTGCCGCCGGCAATCAGGAACTCCTCCTCGGTGCCGACGATCAGGTCGAAACGCGGCAGGATCTTCTGCACATGCTGGCTCACATTCTGGTCGGCGACGAAACGGGTTTCGCCATCCGCCTTGCCCGCCAGGCCCCACAATACGGGGCGATAATCGATGTCCAGCACGCGCTTGACGTTGTGCTTGGCCGCATAATCCAGGGCCTGCAGACTGGCCTTGTACACGCCGTCGGTGGAAAAATGCGTACCGGTGATCAATAGCGCTTTGCTGGAGGCAATAAAGGCTTCGCTGATGTCTTCGGCGCGCAGGGCCATGTCGGCGCAGTTTTCGCGGTAGAACACCAGGGGGAAGGTTTCGCGGTCCTTGAGGCCCAGCAACACCAGGGCGGTGAGGCGCTCCGGGTCGACCTTGATGCCGCTGACATCACAGCCTTCGCGGGCCAGGGATTCCACCAGGAAACGGCCCATGTGGTCATCACCCACCCGGCTCAGCATCGCCGACTTGAGCCCAAGCCTGGCCGTGCCGAAAGCGATATTGGCGGAAGAACCGCCCAGATACTTGGCGAAGCTGGTCACATCCTCAAGCCGCGCACCGACTTGCTGCGCATAAAGATCGACGCCCAGGCGCCCGAGGCAAATCAGATCCAATTGACGCCCACTGGCAAAACGAGTCTGGCCCATGCTGGCTCCTGTTATTTTTATCAGCCTGCGTTGTGCCGCCGTGGCGACGGCAAACGCTCTTGGTGGGAGCAGACTAGAACGTCCGCTGGTAGCAATCAATATTTATTCCATAATTATTTTTAGTGGAATATTTTTTCCAATACCTCAGGATAGTGGCACGCCAGCGCCCATGCATCGTTTCAGCAGGCCACGCGGGCCGTGATGCCGGGGTATTTTTTTGCGCCTACCCTGTAGACTTGCGCCACCTATCAGCGCATCAGACGAACACGCCAGAAGGATTGCCCATGTCCCGCACCGATCCCGAGACTCCCCTGGAAGAAACTATCGCCAGCCCTCCGATCAATGCCGAACGCCTGTTGCAGCTGATCACCGACGAATACGAGAGCCTGCCGCGCCAGCTCAAGCGTATCGCCAGCTACATGAGCCAGCAGAGCGACCGGATCATGGTCGATCGGATCAGCGACATCGCCCGGGAATGCGAAGTGCACCCTTCGGCCATCGTGCGGTTTTCCCAGCGCTTCGGCTTCAGTGGGTTCAGTGAGATGCAGGCGCTGTTTCGCGAGGCGTATACGCACAAGACCACGCCGGTGCAGAACTACCAGCAGCGCATCCGCAGCATGATCGCCAACAAGTCCCAGAAGGCCAGCGGCGGCGACCTGGCGCGCGAGTGCGTCAACGCCACCCTGTCGGGCATCGAACGCTTGGGGCTGGAGTTGGACGACGCTGCCTTCGAGAAAGCCGTGGACCTGGTGGTCAATGCCGACAACATCTACGTGGTCGGCGTGCGCCGCTCCTTTGCGGTGGCCGACTACCTGGTCTACAACCTGCAGCACACCAACAAGCGCATCCACCTGATCTCGGGGCTAGGCGGCAGTTATCGCGAGCAGATGCGCAGCGTGCGCGCCAATGACCTGGTGATAGCCATCAGCTTCACGCCCTACGGCAAAGAGACCCAGCACTGCCTGCGCATCGCGCAGCATCACCAGGCCAAGACCCTGATCATCACCGACAGCAACCTGTCGCCCCTGGCCAAGCGGGCGAATGCGGTGCTGTTGGTCAATGAAGGTTCCTCGTTTGCTTTCCGCTCGCTGAGCGCCACGCTGTGCCTGTGCCAGGCGTTGTTTATTGCGGTGGCGTATCGGTTGGAACTCAAGGTGGATGAGATTCACGAACAGGTTGGGTTCGACGACTGACCCGCCACCTGTAGGCGCGAGCTTGCTCGCGAAAAACGCAAGAACGCCGCGGCCATTTTGAATGAACGCGGCGCCCAGCAGTTCTTCGCGAGCAAGCTCGCTCCTACAATTAGTGCATGAAAATTGCGATCAGGATGATCACCGGAATCGGCACGCCGAGGAACCACAGCAGTAATGAGCGCATCATGTTCTCCTTGAATTAACGAACGTAGTTTTCGGTTTCGACGTACACCACGGCATCTCGGCGGCGGCCGCCGAAGGTGGCGGCGAAGCTGGCGAAGAACGCACCAATGAGCAGGGCCACGAAGGTCCACAGCGAGGTGTAGGCCGCTACTTTCGCAGCGGTGTCAGCGGCTTGCTTGGCTTTGAGCTTGGCGTCTTCAACAGCCTTGCGCGCGTCGCCATAGACCTTGTCGATACGGGCTTCGGCATCGGCCTGGCTAAGGTTGGTGCGTTGGCTGATCACTTGGGCCAGGTAGGCGCGATCTTCCGCTGCCAGTTGGCCGTCGTTGCTCAACGTACGCGTCAGGATACGACCGACCACGGCGTGGGCTGCATCATCGCTGACCGCCGCTGGGCGATCATCGCGAAACAGGCTGTCGACGTAGTAACCGAAGTCACCACTGTCGGCACCCTTTACAGAGCTGCCCGCAGCTTGGGTGAGGCCGCTGGCGGCGCCCGATGCCACGCTGGCGCCAGCTTTCACGCCGCCGCTGACCACACTGCTGACCGAGCCGACCACCAGCATCGCCGTGATCAATGTGGCCACTGCCCACGCCAGGAAGCCATGGGCGGTGTCGCGAAAGTACACCTCGTCCCCGTGCATATTGGCCCACTTCACCCGCAAACGACCGGCGATGTAACCGCCCAGGCCCGACGCAACGATCTGGGTGAACGCCAGCCAGACAATTGTGGAAATGCCAAGGCCCTTGGCGCTGATACCGCTGTCAGCCCAAGGCGACACCGCCGAAAAGCCCAGGCCGAAGCCCAGCAATACCAAGATCAATGACAATGCAGCCGCCGCAGCGGCACCGGCGAAAATCGCCCCCCAGGAAACCCCGGAGAGCGTGCTTGACTCTTGCAGCGTGGATGAGGATGTGATCATTGTTGTTTTGCTCCAGGCACGAAAAATGATGTTACAAGTCTCAAAACGGACAGTGCAGGCAACGTGCCAGTCGAAACAAAAAATAAAACTCTTTAATTTCAATAACTTAATTAAATTGAACTTAACAAGATCATGCAGATTGCAATAAAAAGCTGCTCCAAGCGGGCGATCTGCATTCCCCGACTTGACGAGCCCTCCAGTGGGAGCGGGCTTGCTCGCGAATGCGGTGTACCAGTCCCTGAATCTTCAACTGAACCACCGCGATCGCAGGCAAGCCAGCTCCCACACTGTTCTGTGTCGAATGTGGAAGTTGGTGTCGTTTTCAGAAAGATGAAGTTTTATTTAGGAAACATTCAGCAACTTCTTGGCAAAATGTCGCCACTTCTAGTGTGAACGCTCACCAGGTAATCCTATGACCCGCATTTTGACCATCGAGGATGACGCCGTAACGGCCCGCGAGATTGTCGCCGAGCTGAGTAGCCATGGACTGGACGTAGATTGGGTGGACAACGGCCGCGAGGGCCTGGTCCGTGCCGTGAGTGGGGATTACGACCTGATCACCCTCGACCGCATGCTGCCCGAGCTGGATGGCCTGGCCATCGTCACCACGTTGCGCACTATTGGGGTGTCTACGCCGATCCTGATGATCAGCGCCCTCTCCGATGTCGACGAGCGCGTGCGCGGCCTGCGTGCCGGCGGCGATGACTACCTGACCAAGCCGTTCGCCTCGGATGAAATGGCCGCCCGTGTCGAGGTGCTGCTGCGGCGTAAAAGCACGGTCCAGGAATTCGAAACCGCCCTGCGCGTGGCCGACCTGGAACTGAACCTGATCAGCCGCGAAGCCAGCCGGGCCGACCAGCCGCTGACCCTGCTGCCCACTGAATACAAACTGCTTGAATTCCTGATGCGCAACACCGGGCAGATCCTGTCGCGGATGATGATTTTCGAGGAAGTCTGGGGCTATCACTTCGACCCCGGCACCAACCTGATCGACGTGCACATCGGCCGTCTGCGCAAGAAAATCGACCCACCGGGCCTCACGCCGCTGATCCGCACGGTACGAGGCTCGGGCTATGTCATTGCTGAACCCCTCTAAAGGCTGGCGCTCTTCCAGCAGCCGCTTGCTGGCGCTGTACAGTTCGTTGTTCGTGGCGTGGAGTTGCATCCTCATGGGGGTGCTGTACTACGAGGTCTCAGGCTACCTCAGCGACTTGTCGCGCCATTCCCTGTTGCAGCGCCAGCATCTTTTCCAGCGTTTCGACGGCGAAGAACTGGTGGAAGCGCTGACCACCAGCATGACCTTCGACATGAAGGGTGTTGACGCCTATGGCCTGTTCGATGAGCAATTTCGCCCCTTGAGCGGGCCGATCCGCGCCGTACCACCCGACCTGCCGCTGGATGGCAAGATTTACGCCCTGACCAATTGCGTGCAATCCGATGACCCCAAACTGCCCAAGGACAGCTGCGACGCCGTGGCCACCCACACCGAAGACGGCCGCTGGCTGGTGTTGGTACGCGCCAACGGCTCGTTGTTCGGGGTAACGCGGATTATCTGGCACGCCCTGCTGTGGGCGCTGTCCTTGACCATCATTCCTGGCGCTGCCGGCTGGCACCTGCTGCGCCGCCGCCCGTTGCGGCGCATTCGCGGGATCCAGGCCAGCGCCGAGGCCATCGTCGCCGGCGACCTCACGCACCGGTTGCCGCTGTCCAACCGGCGCGACGAGCTGGACATGCTCGCCGCCATCGTCAATGCCATGCTCGACCGCATCGAAAAACTGATGAACGAGGTCAAGGGCGTGTGCGACAACATTGCCCACGACCTGCGCACCCCGCTCACCCGCTTGCGCGCCCAGCTTTACCGCATCAAGCAACAAGCCGAGGAAGACTCGGCCCACGCGGTAAAGCTCGATGACGCCATCGCCGAAACCGACACACTGATGGCGCGTTTTCGCGGGCTGCTGCGCATCTCGGAACTGGAAGACCACCAGCGTCGCTCAGGCTTCCTGGTGCTGGACCCGCTGCCGTTGCTGCGCGAACTGCATGATTTCTACCTGCCCCTGGCCGAAGAAGGCGAACTGGAGTTGGTGCTGCAGGCGCCTGATTCACTGCCGTGGGTTACCGGTGACCGTGCGCTGTTGTTTGAAGCCCTGGCCAACCTGCTGAGTAACTCGATCAAGTTCACCCCGCCCAAGGGCAAGGTGATCCTGCGGGCAGTCAACGACCTTGGGAGTACGCGCATCGAAGTGCTCGACTCCGGGCCAGGCATTCCGGCTGCCGAGCGCGCGTCGGTGTTCCAGCGTTTCTATCGGGTCGATGAGAGTGATCAGCAAGGCGGCTTTGGGCTGGGCCTGTCGATTGTGGCGGCGATCATCAACTTGCATGGCTTCAAGCTGGAGGTCGGCACCAGTGAGTTGGGCGGCGCCCGCCTGGTGCTGGAATGCCGCCAGCAACTGATGCCGGAATAAGCGTGCCCTAGAGCACGCTGCCCATGGCCTTGATCAACACCGGGTCACGCGCATAAATATCCGGCGCGTACACCAACTCGCCCTGACGATCCACTTCTACCGTCCAATACCCCAACAGCACCGGTACCGGCGTGGCGAGCCTGAATTCATGAGTTTCGCCGGTCGCCAGCAGCTCATCGGTGCGGGTACGTTCGGCGGGCGTTACCAGCAGATCGCGCAATAACAACGGTTGCTCGACCCGCACGCATCCCGAACTGAACGCCCGTGGGCCCTTGGTGAACAAGGGCTGGCTGGGGGTGTCATGCAGGTACACCGAATACGGATTGGGAAAGCGCATCACAATCTTGCCCAGCGGGTTACGCGGGCCGGCCTGCTGGCGCAGCAGGATATTGCCGGGGCGTGCCCAGTCGACTTGGTCGGGGGTCAATGGGTGACCTTCGGCGTCGAGCACTTGCAGGTTTTGCTGGCGCAGGTATTCAGGGTTGAGGCGGATGGCGGGCAGTTTGTCCTCGCGCATGATGGTCGGCGGGATGGTCCAGGTGGGGTTGAGGGTCAGCCGAGTGATGCGCGACTTGAGCAGTGGTGTCTGGCGTTCCGCACGGCCTACTTGCAGGCGGGTTTGCCACACCGGGATGCCGCTCTGATACACGCTCAGTTGTGCGGCGGCCACATTGACCACGACACCTTCAGGCTCCAGGTCCTGGGCCAGCCAGCGGAAGCGTTCCAGGTTGATGCGCAGCTGTTCACGACGCACCGCCGGGCTGATATTGAGTTCGGCCACGGTGCCGGCGCCGACCACGCCGTCGGCCTGCAACGAGTGGCTGAGCTGGAACGCTTTCACCGCTTTGACCAGTTCGCCCTGGTATTGCTTGCCGTTGCCGCTGGGCAACTGGGCCAGGTAGCCACCGCTGTGCAGGCGCCGCGCCAGTTCCGGCACGCGGGGGTCGTTCATCCCCGGGCGCAACAACGCGCCCTCGGCGACCGGGTCCCAATGGGGCAGCGGTTGCTGGCGCACGCCGGCGTAGGCATTGCGCAGGCTGCGATACAAATCGGCGCTGGGCCGCGCCTGATCGAAGGCTTGGGCCATGTCTTGCAGGCCGGTGGCGGCGAACGCCAGTACCTCGGCATTAGGATCGCCGCTGGGCGGCTGTGAATGCCATAGAGGCTCAAAACGCGATTGCTGCAGGCGCCCGTAATGCAAATCTTGCAGGGCTTGCAGGTACTGCTGGCTGTTGGCGATATCGCTGCACAGCACGTTGGCCGTGGCATCCGCCGCAGGCAAGCTATAGTGGATGGGGTCCAGGCCATCGTCGGCCAGCATCAGCAACTGGCTGTGCAAGGCTTGCCGGCGTTCGTCAGCCGACCACAGCGGGGCATCGCCCTGCTGCTGATAAAAGGCTCGCAGGCGCACCAACGCGGCGGCATCGATACGCCGCGCAAGGTGCGGGCAGACACTGGTCAACTGCGCCAACGCCTGTTGCAGTGGCGCCAGCGCGACCGGTGCAGGGGTGGTGACGGGCAATGGCTCCACCGGCAGCGTTTCGGCTGTAGCGACCAATGGTGCAACGAGCAGGCAAATGCTCAAGTAACATGCGTGTTTTTTGAACAATTGACTTAGCTCCACTCCACAGCGGGGACTCGACTGTAGATGTTGACTTTTATACGCCTGCTCAGGCTAACCAGCCTGGGCTTGATCACTGGGTGCCTGGCTTTATTGAGCAATGTTGCGCTCGCCGCCAATGGCACCTCTCCTTCCCTGTATAGCAGCCTGGCGCGCTCGGCTCCAGAACTCAATCCCACCGTACTGAAAAGCGCCCTGAGCGCCGTGCAGTGCGCGGTCAATAACGGCGAGGAACGTTCCGATCGCCTAGCGGTTATTGACTACTCCCAGCCCTCGACCGCCCGTCGCCTGTGGATCTTCGACCTGCGCAAAAAGACCCTGGTCTTGCGCGACCTGGTGGCCCACGGTGCCAAGTCCGGGGAAAACTTCGCTACCCAGTTCTCAAATCTCGAGGGCAGCCACCAGTCGAGCCTGGGGTTGTTCCGCACCCAGGAAAGCTACCTGGGCGCCCATGGCTACTCGCTGCGCATGGACGGTCTGGAACCCGGCTTCAATGACCAGGCCCGCGACCGCGCCATCGTGATTCATGCCGCCGACTACGTCAGCCCCTTGTGGAGCAAGCGCGAAGGCCGTATCGGCCGCAGCCAGGGTTGCCCGGCCGTGCGCCCGCAAGTTGCCCGTCAAGTGGTGGACAAGCTCAAGGACGGGCAGTTCATGTTTTCGTGGTACCCCGACCAGCGCTGGCTGAAGTCATCGACCTACCTCAATTGCAAACCCCAACAGGTGGCGAGTAGTCGTACAATCCGTGGCGGATAGCCTGTCCCCATAGATAAAAGAGAGCGTCGCATGCTTCTACACACCTCCACCTGGATCGAAATCGGGCAGTTCCTGGAACGCAGCCGCACGGTGGTGATTCCCATCGGTTCCAACGAGCAACATGGCCCCACCGGCCTGCTGGGCACTGACTGGATGTGCCCGGAGATCATCGCCCACCACGCCCAGAAGCACGCCGATATCCTGGTCGGCCCGACCTTCAATATCGGCATGGCCCAACACCACCTGGGCTTTCCCGGCACCATCTCCCTGCGCCCTTCCACCTTTATCGCCGCAATTGGCGACTGGGTGCGCTCGTTGGCCGGGCATGGTTTCGAAAAGATCCTGTTCCTGAACGGCCACGGCGGCAACATCGCCACGATTGAAGCGGCGTTCTCCGAGCTGTACGCCGAAGCCAGCTTCGCCCGCCGCCCGGCCGGGTTCGCGCTGAAGCTGGTGAACTGGTGGGACCTGGAAGGCGTCACTGACCTGGCCCAGCGTCAATTCCCGGTCGGGCATGGCAGCCACGCCACGCCGTCGGAAATTGCCGTGACGCAGTGGGCGTATCCGGACGCGATCAAGTCTGCCGAGTACTCACCACAAATCGCCAACACCGGCCCGATCCGCGAGGCCCTGGACTTCCGTGCGCGCTTCCCTGACGGCCGCATGGGCTCGGACCCAGCGTTGGCTACTGTGGAGAAAGGCGGTGAGTTGGTGGCGTTGGCGGCGCAGGGATTGATCAAGACTGTCGACAGCTTCAGCAACGAAGCCAAACCCTGATCCAAATGGGGCCAATACCCTGTAGGACGTTGCCCCCGCCCACATTTGCATTTGCGTTGTGCCTGGTTTTATCTGCAATCCTGTGCGGCCTGCTCCAGCCGCGATGGCTTGATCGCCGAAGCCAGCGGCTTGCGCTCGTACAGGAAGACCTTGGTGCCGTCCTGGGACTTGTAGGCCTCCAGCACATCATCGGCGGCAATCTTGCTGGTCAACAGCACCTTGGCGTGGCGCGAGTTCTGGGTGACGGTCGAGGTGATGCCGTGCTTTTCCAGCTTGGGCAATACGCATTGCACATAGCCGTCGGGGGTCTTGTTGGTTTGCAGGGTCAGTGATGGGGCATTGGGCGCCGTGATACAGCCGGTCAGCAATAACGAAGCACAAGCCAGGGCCGGGGCGAAGAAAGAGCGCATAAACATTCCTGAAAATAACCAAATAGGGTTCACAACCATTCGCGGGTCAACCTGCGCGAACCAGGGCCTTGAGCGACGCATCGAACTGCTTCAGGGCATCTTGCTGTACATCGCGTTGTTGCTCGATCAGTGCAGCAATCTCCGGCGCCGCCTTGTCGTGCACCCACACTGACGGCACGTGCTTGTCCATCGAGCCTTCGGCCTTGGCGATAAACTGCAGGTTCGCGTCGTAGAAGCGTGCGACAAAGCGTGCTTCGACCCGGTCATTACGCTGGGTCAGCAATTGGTTATGGGTATCGAGCACCACAACCACATCCGGGTGCGCCTGCACCAGGGCATCCAGGCTGCTATAGACCGTCACCGAGAGAAAAGTGCCCTGCAACGAGTGCATCAACCAGTCGATCGCCAGTTCCGGGTCGGAGCTGTTGACGAACGCCTCGCGAATTCGCCCATCCAGGGCATCCTTGGCGCCGTTCAGCGCCATGGCGTGGTAGCGTTCAAGGTAGCTGAGGTTGTCGCGGGTGTTTTCACTGAACAACACCCCCACCGACTGGGCACGCTGCAGGGAGTCTACGCTACCCACCAGTGGCAGCAAATGGCCTGTACGCACTTCATCGGCCATCGCCGGGGTGGTCATGACCGCGGTGCCCAGCATCAGGGCCATCAAAGCCAACTGGATAATCGTCCTCATCGCGCATTTTCCTTGGGCTGCGTCTCGATGTGCAGATTCTGCGCGTTTGGCGAAAAAACAGAACTTGTGATCCTTGATGGTGACTATCATTTGAACCGATAGTGTCAGGCCGCCCATAAAATCTATAAGGACCCCGCCATGAAGCCCTACCAGAAAATCTTCGATCGTATCCGCGAGGCAGTCCTGCCAGAGTTTCGCGAGCGAGTCGCCGACTACCTGGTCGAGTACGAAACCGTGCTGCTGGACCCACACGCCGACGCTGCAAAAGGCAGCGCCAGCGCTGAGCAACTGCGCGGCTACTTGCGCGGTTTGAACACCATGCGTGTTCTGGGCATGGCCGATTGGGAAGACCTCGACCGGCGCGTTGCCCAGCAGGCAGAGCTAGAGCGCGGGCCGTCGCAGCTCGACCCACTCGCGCACTGACGGCCGCTGCCACTGGCGTTGCGCGTAGGCCACCAGTTGCGCTGGCACCGGGTCGCCATTGAGGATCAGGCGATTGAGCATCACCGCCAGGTCCACATCGGCAATCGACCACTGCCCGCACAGGTACTCACGGTTATCCGCCAGCAAGGCTTGCGCCGCGCTGATCAACTTGGTCGCGGCGGCTTGAGCCTCTGCTGACAACGGCGGCCTCTTCTGCCCGCAGAACACCACCAGCGTCGAGCGCTCCTGGCGAATCGGCAGCAAGTCGCTGCGCAACCACGCTTGAACCTGTCGCGCCCTCGCCCGCTGCTGCACATCCGCCGGGTACACGCTGCTCTCGGGGTAGGCCTGGTCCAGGTACTCGGTGATGGCCGAAGACTCCGACAGCGCAAAATCACCGTCCAGCAGGGTCGGCACTCGCTGGGTCAGGGAGCGTCGGGCGTAATCTGCCGCCTGGTTCTGCCCGGCATCGAGGTCCAGGGTGAGGGTCTCGAACGTCAGGCCTTTTTCGCGCAAGGCGACAAACACCGACATGGCATAGGGGCTGGTGAACAGCGAATCAACGTAGAGGTGCAGCGGGCCTTGGCTCATGGGCAATCTCCTGGTGTGAGCCATCACGCTACGAGATCCGGGCCGATAAAGACAATGCAGGGTTTTTATGGGGGCATTCCTGGCGGGAATAGCGCGGCTAGTGGCAATATTATGGCTACCGCTGATTTTCAAGGAAGGAACAGCACATGAAACAAGCAGTTGTGGTTATCCACGGCATCGGCGAACAGCGCCCAATGGACACCTTGCGCGGCTTTGTCGAAGCGATGATCCCCGCGGACACCCCCGATGGCACACCTCTGTACTGGAGCAAGCCGGATCGGCTGTCGCGCAACTTCGACCTGCGCGTACTGAAGTCCTCGGGCCGCACCTCGACGGATTTCTATGAGTACTACTGGGCCCACAAGATGCAGGGTACCAAGCTCGGCCATCTGCTGGGCTGGCTGTGGGATATCTTCAAGCGCCCGCGTCGCGACATTCCCGAGGCCATCGTACCGATCTGGCGCAGCACGCGCTGGACGGTGCTGGTGTTATTGCTGCTGGTTGCCAGCGGTACATTGGCCACGGCCTGGGGCCAATTGCCCCCCAGCGACAACCCTTTCGCCTTGATCCCCCTGCTGCTCGCGGCCATGGGACTGGGGCTGCGCTATTCGGCTCTGGCGTACCTGGGAGACGCCGCACGCTACCTCAGCCCCAACCCGCAGAATGTGATGGTGCGCGAGCAGATCCGTGCTGATGGTGTAGGCCTGCTGCGTGCCCTGCATAACCAGGGTGACTACGAGCGCATCATCGTCGTGGGTCACAGCCTGGGCAGCGTGATTGCCTATGACATCGTCGGCTACCTCTGGCATGAGTACCACGACCAACTGACCCAACTGATCCCCAGCAACCGTGAGCTGGCGGCCCGTTATGCCAACCGCGAACCGCTGCAATCGGTGGTCAAGGATGCCCTGCCCGCCGCCGGCGCCTTGCTGGACGGCAGCCTAAGCAGCCTGTTGAATTTTCGTCAGCAACAGGCCGAGGCGTTTGTCGAACAACGCGGCCTGGGCAACCTGTGGCGCATCACCGACCTGGTCACGGTCGGCAGCCCGATGGCTCACGCCAGCCTGTTGCTGGGCCGCAGCGTCAGTGACTTCAAACAGCGCATGGAACGTCGCGAAGCCCCGGCCTGCCCGCCGACCGAAGACACCCAAGGCTACGGCTACAACGCCCGCCAACCGCTGATGCTCGGCCAAAAGCCCTTCACCCCGCACTACCTGCACCACGCCGCAGCCTTTGCCGTCACGCGCTGGACCAACCTGTACTTCCCTGCCCCCTTCGGCCTGTTCGGCGATATCGTCGGCGGCCCGGTCAAGCCTGTGATGGGCGGCGGCGTGCT
The DNA here is from genome assembly GCF_021609545.1 of Pseudomonas sp. PA-1-6B. Classification (NCBI taxonomy): domain Bacteria; kingdom Pseudomonadati; phylum Pseudomonadota; class Gammaproteobacteria; order Pseudomonadales; family Pseudomonadaceae; genus Pseudomonas; species Pseudomonas sp. PA-1-6B. Next base: position 2,204 of record NZ_WJZM01000075.1, on the reverse strand, counting down.
GGACTTGCCGGTGACCGTGGGCAACGGCAAAGGCTGGCTGGCCAAGTCCTGGCTCAGCCACACTCACTATTGGAGCGAACGCGGCGGTGCCCAGGGTTACCTCGACGCACTGGGCAAGGATGAACAGGCGATCACCCAAGGCCCGCGTCCTTCAGCCACTGAAGCGTTGCGTTGGGCGATAGACCTCAAGGGCGTGCGGCGGTCTCGCCGTGTCGCCACCCAGCAGAGCCTGGCGCCAGAACACGCCTAACCGGCGAAGCCACCGGCCTTGAGGAAGGCGAGTTCTTCATCGGTGCTCGCCCTGCCCAACACCCCATTACGATGGGGAAACCGCCCGAACCGCTCGATGATGTCGGCATGCTCCTTGGCCCAGTGGTAGGTGCTGGCATCCAACTGCTGGTTCAGGGCCAGGGAGCGTTGCTGGTCCTGCGGGTCTTCCGAATGTTCAAAAGGCAAATAGCAGAACGCGCGCAACTGAGGTTCAACCTGTTGATCCAATCCCGCGTCCACCATCTTTCGCGCATACAACCGCGCCAGCGGGTCGGTGGCGAACATATGCGCCGTGCCGCGAAAGGCGTTGCGCGGGTACTGATCCAGCAGGATCAATAACGCCAGCGCGCCATCCGCCGTGGTCAACCAATCTTCGAGTTCACGCCGTGCAGCCTGCATATGAGCCGCGTTGAATCTATCGCGAAAGTCCCTATCGAACCCCTCGTCCTTGGCGAACCAACGCTTGGGCCCCGCCTGTTTCCAGAACGCGATTACAGCTTCGGCCGAGTGTGGGGTCATGCTTGTCATCAGCGCCTCGCTTAATGTTATAGAATAACGTCAATATTTTGCCTGCGTGTGATCCTTAACTTATGACTGACGCTATGACTTTACGCAAACGCCTGCTGTCCATCGACGCCCTGCGCGGCCTGGTGATCCTGTTCATGTTGCTGGACCACGTGCGTGAAACCTTCTTGCTGCACCGCCAGGTCAGCGACCCCATGAGCATAGACAGCACCGAGCCTGCGTTGTTTTTCAGCCGCACCCTGGCCCACTTGTGCGCGCCGGTGTTTGTGCTGCTCACCGGATTGTCGGCTTGGCTGTACGGCCAGAAATATCAGGGTCGTCGCGACGTGTCGGCATTCTTGTTCAAGCGCGGGCTGTTCCTGGTGGTGCTGGAATTCACCCTGGTCAACTTCGCGTGGACCTTCCAACTGCCGCCCAGCGTGATCTACATGCAAGTGATCTGGGCCATCGGCATCAGCATGATCGCCCTCGCCGCGTTGGTCTGGCTACCGCGTGCCTGGCTGATCGGCTTGGCGCTGTTGATTATCGCCGGGCACAACCTGCTCGATGGGCTGCACTTCGCAGCGGGTTCGATGTTGCATGTGCCGTGGGCCATCCTGCATGAACGCACCTGGATTGAAGTCTCTGAAAACCTGCGCCTGCGCACCACCTACCCGGTGCTGCCATGGATCGGTGTGATTGCCCTGGGTTACGGCCTCGGGCCATGGTTTGCCAATGCCACGCTGCCGGCTGTGCGTCAGCGTTATTTACTGTTCGCGGGGGTGGGCACGTTGGTGGGCTTTGGGTTGTTGCGAGCGCTCAACGGCTATGGCGAGCAGCCTTGGCAGGCGTATGACAGCAGCGTGCTGACGCTGATGAGCTTTTTCAATATCACCAAGTACCCGCCTTCGCTGTTGTTCCTGGCGTTGACCCTGGGGATTGGCTTGCTGTTGCTGCTGGCGTTTGAACGCGCCGGGCATAAGCGCTGGATCGGTGTGCTGGCAGTGTTCGGCGCGGCGCCGATGTTCTTTTATCTGTTGCACCTCTATGTATTGAAAATACTCTATGTGGCTTGCGTTGCGTTGTTTGGCCTCAACCATGGCACTTACTTTGGCTTCGACGATATCGGTGCGGTGTGGTTGGCAGCGCTGCTGTTGCCGATTGCCCTGTACTTGCCCGTGCGTTGGTTCGCCGGCCTGAAAGCACGGCGGCGGGACCTGGCGTGGCTCAAATACCTCTGACCTGATGCAGGCAAATTGTGCGGGGCGGTGTGTCAGTCACTGAATGTTTAACTGGACTACCGCTATCGCAGCATAGGTATCTACATAACTCTGTTAGCTCAACGGTAACCACGATGCGAAGCGAGCCGCTCTTGATCTTGATCTGCTTTTGATCTTAGGCGCCCCGTTAAACCACGCTGGCCGGAATTC
>NZ_WJZM01000074.1:0-26897 GCF_021609545.1 Pseudomonas sp. PA-1-6B | reverse complement strand
CCTCGAACGTGCGCACGTAGCGACCGTCCTTGAACACCGTCACTGCGTCGCAGATACGGAACACTTCTTCCATACGGTGCGACACGTAGAGCACCACTTTGCCCTCCTCGCGCAGGCGCGTGATGATGGCCATCAAGCGGTCGATTTCCCGCGCCGATAAACTGCTGGTGGGTTCATCAAAGGCGATCACATGGGCGCCACGGGACAGCGCCTTGGCGATTTCTACCAGTTGGCGCTGGCCCAGGGACAGGCGCCCGAGTTTCTCGTCGGGGTCGATTTCATCGGCCAGGCCCTTGAGGCAGGCCAGGGCCTGCTTGCGCAGCAGGCTCCGGTTGACCACGCCAAAGCGTGTGGGTAAATGCCCGAGGAACAGGTTCTCGGCCACGCTCATTTCCGGCACCAGGTGTAGCTCCTGGTGAATCACCGCCACACCGTTGGCGATGCTGTCGGCGGCGCATTTGAAGGCCATGGTCTGCGCGCCAATCTGCACCGTACCGCTGGACGGAATGTAGGCGCCGCCGAGGATTTTCAGCAGGGTCGACTTGCCGGCGCCGTTCTCACCCATCAGCGCGTGCACCTGCCCCGGGTGGGCGGTGAAGCAAATGCCATCCAGCGCCTTGACCCCGGGAAAGGTCTTGCCGATGCCGTCAAACCGCAGGGCCGCAGCGGTCATTTCCACAGCCCGATCTTGGTCAGTTCTGCCTGGAAGTTTTCACGGGTGATCAGCGTCACTTCGTCCATGGCCGTGTATTTCGGCGGCTCGGTGCCCTGGGTGACCCACTCGTACATCATCTCAGCGGTTTTGTAGCCTTCAATGTGCGGGCTGGGCAGCATCGAGCCGAAGAAGCCGCTGTTGGCTTTCTTCAATTCGCCGATGGCGTCGGTGCCATTGATGCCGATACCGATCACATTGGCTGCGGCGAAACCGGCACTTTCGGTGGCGCGCACGCCGCCGAGCACGGTGTTGTCGTTCATGCCGCCGATGATCAGGTTCTTCGCGCTACCCGGCAGCTTGACCAGGGCCGAGTTGGTGGCGTCCATGCTGCCGGGTACGTCGAGGGTTTTCAGTGGGGCGGTGAGGATGTGATCTTTAGGAATGCCAGCCTCTTCCAGCGACTTGATCGAGCCGTCGGTGCGCTTCTTACCGGTGTCGAGCTCGTTGAAGGTGTTGATCACCGCATAGGTGTCCTTCCAGTCCCAACCGCGTTTTTTCGCTTCGGCGGCCATGGCGGCGCCCTGCTTCTGGCCCACTTCAAACGCGGCCATTCCAAGGTATGGCACGTCTTCCATGAAGTTGCCCTTGGCATCGACAAAGCGGTCATCCACGGCCATCACTTTCAAACCGTTGACCTTGGCCTTGGCAACGATGGCCGGGCCCAGGGACACGTCCGGCGGGCAGATCACGAAGCCTTTGGCGCCGTTGGCGGCCAGGCTGTCGATGGCCGAGAGGGTTTTCTCGCCGTCCGGCACCGCGATCTTGATGAGTTTGAAGCCTTTGTCCTGGGCGGCTTTTTCCGCAAACGCCCACTCCGTCTGGAACCACGGCTCTTCGGCCTGCTTGACCAGAAAACCGATCTTCACTTCTTCAGCGGCCAGCAACAGGCCGCTCAAGCTCATGGCCGAGACCGCCACAGCGGCGCAGCACAGGGAACGCAAACCACGACGACGATTCATAGGGGTGACTCCTTGTTGTTGTTTTTTTTCAATGTTCGTTTTGTGTACGGGTACTGTTGTGGCGAGGGAGCTTGCTCCCGCTGGGGTGCGCAGCGCCCCCCAAAAAAAGCCGGCTCCAGCTGCGCTGTCGAACGGGAGCAAGCTCCCTCGCCACAACAGCGCGTTTGGTTTATCCGGCGAAGCGGTGACAGGGCTTGCCAGGAACATCGACCTCAATGGCCAATACCGCACCATCAAGGGGGTGATCCAAGGGACTCGCCGCGCTGGTGATGTACAGCGTGGTGAGCTCGGGCCCACCGAACACGCAACTGGTGGGACGGCTGACCGGTAGTTCGATGATGCGATCCACCTCACCTGAGGGCGTCAGCCGCAGCAGGCAACTGCCGTCCCAGCGCGCGTTCCAGATGTAGCCGTCGGCGTCCATGGCCGAGCCATCCGGCCCGCCGCGTGTGTGCGGCCCGAACCAGGCCTGGGCGGCGCCGAGTTGGCCGTCAGCCTGGATCGAATGCTGATAGAGCGTACCGTCCATGCTGTCGCCGAAATGCACCTGGCTGCCCGCCTCGTTCCAAAGCAAGGTGTTGGGAATGCCCAGGCCGGCCAGCAACGGCGTGACCCGCGCATCGGCATCGATGCGAAACAAGCCACCGGAGCGCCGGGTAATCGGCAGGTCTTCGCCCTGCTCGCCAATGTTGTTCTGCATGGTGCCCAACCACAGCCGGCCCTGGGCATCGCAGCGTGCTTCATTGCCGCGGTTGCCCGTTTGCGGGTCGGCTACGCACAGCAGGGTCAAGGCTTCGGTGGCCAGGTCCAGGCGATACACGCCGCTGCTCAAGGTCACCAGCGCATCACCGCGTTCACAGGGGATGAACGCCGAGACGTGCTCGGGCAACTGCCACACCTGCAACTGCCCACCCATCAGACGCAGCGCCTGGCGGGCGGCGATATCCACCCAATACAGGGCCTGGGTCGGTACATCCCAGAACGGCCCTTCGCCCAACCGGGCACGGTGCGGGGTGACTGCGCTCAACGACATGAAGCCTCCTGATCAGTTACAGCGATTCGCGCGATGGCGTGCCATTTACCAGCCGCTGAATGCGCAAGGGGTTGGCGTTTTTCAACGCGTCGGGCAGCAGGCTATCAGGGTAGTTCTGGAAGCACACCGGGCGCAGGAAACGGTCGATGGCCAAGGTGCCGACCGAGGTGCCACGGGCGTCGGAAGTCGCCGGGTACGGCCCGCCGTGAACCATGGAATCGCACACCTCCACGCCAGTGGGGTAACCGTTGAGCAGGATGCGCCCGACTTTCTGTTCCAGCAGGGGCGTGAGTTCGGCGAACTGGTGCAGGTCGGTCGGTTCGCCGATGAGCGTGGCGGTCAATTGCCCGTGCAGCCCCTGCAAGGCGGCGCTGAGTTGGGCCTGGTCGGCTACTTCGACGAACACCGTGGTGGGGCCGAAGACTTCTTCCTGGAGCACTTCATCGCCGTCAATCAACAGACGTACATCCGCCTTGAACAGTTGCGGTTGCGCCTGGTTGCCCGATTGCGCGCTGCCCGCCAGATGCTGGATGCCCGGGTGAGACCGGAGTTTTTCCAGGCCCTTGCCGTAGCTGCCCAGGGTGCCGGCATTCAGCATGGTTTGCGCCGGTTGCTCGCCGATCAATTGCGCGACCTGCTGAGTGAACGCGGTGAACGCAGGCGAGGCGATACCGATCACCAGGCCTGGGTTGGTGCAGAACTGGCCGCAGCCTTGTACCACCGACGCGGTCAGGTCACGGGCAATGCTTTCAGCGCGGGCTTGCAGCGCCTGGGGCAGCACGATCACCGGGTTGATGCTCGACATCTCGGCAAACACCGGGATCGGTTGCGGGCGCGCCGCGGCCATGTCGCAGAGGGCGCGGCCGCCTTTGAGCGAGCCGGTAAAGCCTACCGCCTGGATCGCCGGATGCTTGACCAGCGCCTCACCGACGCCGCCGCCAAAGATCATATTGAACACGCCGGCCGGCATCTCGGTGGCCTCGGCGGCACGAATGATTGCATCGGCCACGCGCTCGGCGGTCGCCATGTGCCCACTGTGGGCCTTGAACACCACCGGGCAGCCGGCGGCCAGCGCGGCAGCGGTGTCGCCGCCAGCCGTGGAAAATGCCAGGGGGAAGTTGCTGGCGCCGAACACCGCCACCGGGCCGAGGCCGATACGGTATTGGCGCAGGTCCGGGCGCGGCAGCGGCTGGCGCTCAGGCAAGGCCTTGTCAATACGCGCGCCGTAGAAGTCACCACGGCGCAGCACGGTGGCGAACAAACGCATCTGGCCGCTGGTGCGCCCGCGTTCGCCTTTGATGCGTGCGGCCGGCAAGGCGGTTTCGCGGCAAACCAGTTCGACGAAATCATCGCCCAAGGCGTCCAGCTCATCGGCCACTGCATCCAGGAACTGCGCACGCCGTGCGGCGCTCAAGGCGCGATAGGCCGGGTAAGCCTGGGCCGCGGCCTGGGCGGCGGCATCCACTTCCTGGGCGGTGGCCTGGTAGAAATCCTGGGGCAAGGCTTCGCCGGTGGTGGCATCGATACTTTGCAGCTTGGTGCTGCCGTTGGCGCTGCGCTGGCCGCCGATGTAGTTGTGGCCGAGGAACTGGGTCATGTTGATCTCCTTAAAGGGGGGTGACTTGGCCGGGTTCAAATGCCGCATCGCTGCTGCCGATACCGTTGATCAATGGCACGCCGAATTCAGCCTGGCTGATCTCGAACACATCGCCCGGCTGGGTACGTATACCGTCGGCGAATGACAAGGTGGCGGTGCCGAAGAAGTGAATGTGCACATCACCCGGCTTGAGGAACTGGCTGTATTTGAAGTGGTGGTATTCGAGGTTTTCCAGGCTGTGGCACATATTGGCCTCGCCACTGAGGAATTCGTTCTGCCAGATGACCTCGCCGTTGCGCAGGATGCGGCTGGTGCCCGCCAGATGCTCGGGCAGTTCGCCCACGCGCAACTCCGGGCCATAGCTGCAACTGCGCAGCTTGGAATGGGCCAGGTACAGGTAGTTCTTGCGCTCCATCACATGGTCGGAGAACTCGTTGCCCACCGCAAAACCCAGGCGATAGGGTTTACGGTCATGCCCGATCACATAGAGGCCGCCGATTTCCGGCTCTTCGCCGGCGTCTTCGGCGAACGGCGGCACCGGGAAGGCCTGGCCCGGGCGCACGACGATGCTGCCATCGCCTTTGTAAAACCACTCCGGTTGCACACCGGCCTGGCCGGCGCCTGGTTTGCCGCCCTCCACGCCCCATTTGAAGATGCGCATGGTGTCGGTCATCGCGCTGTCGTCACCGGCCTGCTGGTGCATCTTGTCGCGGGCCGAGGCACTGCCCAGGTGGGTGAGACCAGTGCCGCTGATCAGCATATGGGCTGGGTCCGGGTGATCCAGCGGCGGCAGGATTTTGTGTTCCGCCAACAAGGCGGCGTAGTCATGGCTGCCGCCCAGGCCGAGGGCTTCTACCTGTTGCTGCAACTTGCCGCCGGCATCGATGGCGGCCAGCGCCAGTTCACGCACGCTGTGGGCGCCGCGCACTTCGCGTACCTGGTTGCCTTCTACCACGCCGACGCGGCGCTCACCGTTGCTCAACTCGAACTGAACTAAACGCATGCAGGTTCTCCTGGATTTAAGTACGTGTGGCGCCACGGGCGCTGGCGGCGAATTGGTCGACGGGCAGCACGTGCTTGCGTTCCAGCAAGCGGTAGACCACGAGGGTCAGCAGCAACCCGAACACCATCACACCGGATAAGAAATACAAGCCTGAGGCCAGGTTGCCGGTGTACTCCTTGAGCGCACCGATCACGAACGGGCCGATGTAACCGCCGAGGTTGCCCACCGAGTTGATCAAGGCAATACCGGCCGCCGCACTGGCGCCGGCAAAAAAGCGCCCCGGCAGCGTCCAGAACACGGCGGTGCAGGAAAACATTGCAAACGCCGCCAGGCACAGCGCGGCCATTTGCAGCACTGGCACGGCAAGCCAGGCGCTGCAGAACAGGCCGATGGCGCCCAGTACATAGAGCACGGCGAGATGGCCGTAACGGTCGTTCAAGCGGTCGGAGCTGCGCGGGATGATCAACAGGCCGATGATGCCGAAGATATAGGGCACCGCGGAGATGAAGCCGGTGGTGAGGTCGCTGCCGCCAAACTGCTTGATCAGGGTCGGCAGCCACAAGCCGAGGCCGTAGATGCTCAAGGTCACCGGCAGGTAGAACAGCGCCAGCAGCAATACGCGCTTGTCCTTGAGCGCATGCAAAGGGTTGCCATGGCGCGTCTGGCCGTAGGCTTGCAGGTCTTTGTGCAGCTCGCCGGTGAGCCAGGCTTTTTCTTCCTCGCTCATCCAGTTGACCTTCTGGGGGCCGTCCGGCAGGTAGCGCAGCACCGGCCAGGTCAGCAGGATCGCCGGGGTGCCGATCACGATGAACAGCCACTGCCAGCCATGCAGGCCAAGGATGCCGTCCATGCCGAGCAAACCGCCGGACACTGGGCCGGTGATCATCATTGCAATGGGTTGGGAGAGGATGAACAGCCCGAGGATCTTGCCGCGATGGCGCACCGGGAACCACTGGGTGATGTAGTACAGCACGCCGGGAAAGAACCCCGCCTCCGCCGCGCCCAGCAGAAAGCGCATCACATAGAAGCTGTGCGGCCCCTGCACGAACGCCATGCCGATGGTGATGGCGCCCCAGGTGATCATGATGCGCGCAAACCAGCGCCGCGCGCCGAAGCGGTCGAGCATCAGGTTGCTGGGAATCTCAAACAGGAAATAGCCAATGAAGAACAACCCGGCACCGAGGCCATAGGCGGCGTCACCGATGCCCACGTCAGCGCCCATGTGCAGCTTGGCGAAGCCCACGGCGGAACGGTCCACGTAGGCGATCAGGTACAGCAGGATCAGGAAGGGAATCAGTTTCAGCGTGATGCGCCGAATAAGCCGCAGTTCCTGGCTCATGGGGTCGATCTCCGATTGTTGTTTTTATAGAAGCTCGGGGGACGCCTCTGGCGAAATTCGCCAGGGCCATACCTCAGTTAACATCGACTATATAGTATGACTATTTGCAAAACAACACTTCCAAAGCGACGATTTTGCGCTTATGTTTAAGCACGCATAGAACATATAGTCATACAATAAGAGAAACGATCATGCCTGACAAAAAGCCCGGCCTACGCTCTGCCCAGTGGTTCGGTACCGCCGACAAAAACGGCTTCATGTACCGCAGTTGGATGAAGAACCAAGGCATTGCCGACCATCAGTTCCATGGCAAGCCGATCATCGGCATCTGTAACACCTGGTCGGAGCTGACCCCGTGCAATGCGCACTTCCGCCAGATCGCCGAGCACGTCAAGCGTGGCGTGATCGAGGCCGGAGGCTTCCCGGTGGAGTTCCCGGTGTTTTCCAATGGCGAATCCAACCTGCGCCCTACCGCCATGCTCACTCGCAACCTGGCGAGCATGGATGTGGAAGAAGCGATTCGCGGTAATCCGATTGATGGCGTGGTACTGCTCACCGGCTGCGACAAGACCACCCCGGCGCTGCTGATGGGCGCGGCCAGTTGTGATGTGCCGGCCATCGTGGTCACCGGCGGACCGATGCTCAACGGCAAGCACAAGGGCCAGGACATCGGCTCGGGGACGGTGGTGTGGCAGCTCAGCGAACAGGTCAAGGCCGGCACCATCACCCTGGATGATTTCCTCGCGGCCGAAGGCGGCATGTCGCGCTCGGCAGGCACCTGCAACACTATGGGCACCGCCTCGACCATGGCCTGCATGGCCGAGGCACTGGGCACATCCCTGCCCCACAACGCGGCGATCCCGGCAGTGGATGCACGCCGCTATGTACTGGCGCACATGTCGGGCATGCGCGCCGTGGAGATGGTGCGTGAGGACTTGAAACTGTCGAAAATCCTCACCAAGGAAGCGTTTGAAAACGCTATCCGCGTGAACGCGGCCATCGGCGGCTCGACCAACGCCGTGATCCACTTGAAAGCCATCGCCGGGCGCATCGGCGTCGAACTCGACCTGGATGACTGGACCCGCATCGGCCGCGGCATGCCGACCATCGTCGACCTGCAGCCCTCCGGGCGCTTTCTGATGGAAGAGTTCTACTACGCTGGCGGCCTGCCCGCGGTGCTGCGTCGCCTGGGTGAGGCCAACCTGATCCCCCACCCCAACGCCTTGACGGTCAACGGCAAGTCCCTGGGCGAGAACACCCAGGATTCGCCGATCTACGGCCAGGACGAAGTGATCCGCACGCTGGACAACCCGATCCGCGCCGACGGCGGCATCTGCGTGCTGCGTGGCAACCTCGCGCCCCTGGGCGCGGTGCTCAAGCCTTCGGCAGCGAGCCCCGAACTGATGCAGCACCGTGGCCGCGCCGTGGTGTTCGAGAACTTCGACATGTACAAGGCACGCATCAACGACCCGGAGCTGGACGTGGATGCCAACTCGATCCTGGTCATGAAGAACTGCGGCCCCAAGGGTTACCCCGGCATGGCCGAAGTCGGCAACATGGGCCTGCCCGCCAAGCTGCTGGCCCAGGGCGTGACGGACATGGTGCGCATTTCCGATGCGCGCATGAGCGGTACCGCCTACGGCACCGTGGTGTTGCACGTGGCGCCGGAAGCCGCTGCTGGCGGGCCGTTGGCGACAGTGAAGGAAGGTGACTGGATCGAACTCGATTGCGCCAATGGCCGCCTGCACCTGGATATTCCAGACGCCGAGCTGGCAGCGCGCATGGCCGACCTGCCCCCCGCGCAGAACCTCATCGTCGGCGGCTATCGCCAGCTGTATATCGACCATGTGCTGCAAGCCGACCAGGGCTGCGACTTTGACTTCCTGGTGGGCTGCCGCGGCGCAGAAGTCCCACGGCATTCCCACTAATTGGGATGCTATGATGCGGCGAATCTAAGCCAGAGCCTCCCCGTCGTTATGGATCACCAACCGCCCAAGCCGCGCAAGAGCCAGCATGCCCAGATCGTTCAGGACTTGGGCATGCACATCGTTTCCGGTCGCTTCAAGCCTGAAGAACGCTTGCCCATGGAAGCCACGCTGTGCGAGGAATACCAGGTCAGCCGCTCGGTATTGCGCGAAGCCACGCGGGTGCTCAGCGCCAAGGGCCTGGTGTATTCCAAGCCACGGGTGGGCGCGGTGGTACGGCCACGCTTGAAATGGCACCTGCTCGACCCGGACGTGCTGTCCTGGTTGATGCAGTCCACGCCCCACAGCGAGTTTTTCAACACCCTGGCCGGGGTGCGCCGCATTCTCGAACCGGAAATCGCCGCCATGGCCGCGACCACCGCCACCGACGAAGACATCGCCACCATCGAACAAGCCTACCAAGGCATGGAAACCGCCAAGACCCACGAGGACCTGCTACAGGCCGACCTGGACTTCCACCGCGCGATTGCCGACGCCACCCGCAACGACCTGCTCGCCTATATGTGCAACATGCTCTCGCTGCCGTTGCGCGAGTCGATCAACATCACCAACCGCCGTCCGGATATCCAGGGCCTGAGTCTGCCTCGGCACAAAGCGATCCTCACGGCAATCCAGAACCGCGATGCCCTGGGCGCACGGCATGCGTCGCTGGTGCAACTGGATGACACACGGGTGGCGCTGGATACGGTGATGAACGTGTTGACGCCGTTGTGAGCCCGCGTCATTCCTGACTGTTATTGTTGGCCCTGGGGCAGGTGTTATCGCCCTCTTTTTTCAGCGCCAGCACGGCCTGGCGCTCGGACAGCAAGTGAGTGATGGCGCCGCCGATCGCAGCGGAAATCAACGCCAAGGCTTCTTTAGGCAGATTGATTGCCGCCCAGGTCAACCCACCGATCAGCAAGATGACAAACAGGATATTGAAACGTGACACGCCAAGTTTTATCGAGCGGACGATATCGGACGTGTCCTGCATTTTCTCGAAGCGTTTAAGGTCTTCGAACTTGCGCACCGATTCCAGGGTTTCCAGGTAATGGGTTTCGGCCCGCTTCAATTTCTTGATCACATCGGCTTCGAGCATGACCTCCTCTATCTCGATCCTGACCAGGCTGATATTGGCGCCTGGACGGCCGAGAATTTCCGAACTCAGCGAACTTTCGGCCAGCTCGGCCAGCAGATAGGTATAGGAGGTTTCGCTGATCTCCTTGGCATATTTTTGCAAGGCTGATGTGTAGCACTTGGTGGCGTACCGGGTGAACAGACGCTCGGCATCGTTGGTCTTTTTGATCAGGTCTTCAGCTTTCTCGATCAGTTCCCGTTCCATTTTTAATATCCCTATTAAGCGTGGCTTCGAAAAGCAATGAGCGCCGGCCGCTGCGCTGGCACGTTACGAGCAAACATCCCTCGATCGCCCGCCAGTGTCTACTGTCAAACCTGACAGGGAAGCTGATGCAGGCCACTGTGGCGAGGGAGCAAGCTCCCTTGCCACAGGCCCTGCGTGGTACCGCAGCTGTTCATCACAGGGTGTAGGCAATGCCCACCTGCACGGTACGTGGTGCACCGGGGTAGGCGTAGATATTGCCGAACGCACCTTCTTCATACTCGCGGTTGAACAGGTTCTTCACATCCAGGTTCAAGCGCACATGCTCATTGACCTTGTAGTAGCCGAGCAGGTCGACCACGGTATAGGCGTCCATGGAGAATGCCGTGTTGGCGGTCTGGCCGGCGCGCTGGTCGACGTACTTGCCGCCGGCGCCCAGGCCCAGGCCTTTGAGCGCGCCGTCCTGGAACTCGTAGACGTTGAGCAGGCTGAAACTGTTGCGCGGGATGTTCATCAAGCGCGTGCCGGAGCGCAACGTGTTATCACGGGTGACTTCGGCATCTACATAGGCGTAACCGCCGATCACGCGCCATTCGGGCGTGAGGTTGCCTGCCACATTGAGGTCGAAGCCCCGACTGCGCACCTGGCCGGCCGCGACACTGAAGGTATTGTCCACGGGATCAGTGGTCAGCACGTTCTTCTTCTCGATCTGATAGATCGCCGCATCCACGCTCAACTGCCGGTCCAGCGCCTCCCACTTGATACCCATCTCGTAGGACTTGCCTTTCTCCGGCGCAAAACCACCGCCTTCGCGGCTGGCGCCAGTGTTGGGCTTGAACGAACGCGCAGCATCGGCATAGACCGCGACGGTGTCGGTGAGGTCGTAGATCACACCCACGCGTGGAGTGACGGCGTTGTCGGCGGCCTGCCAGCTTTTACCTACATAATTCTGGTAGTCATGCTCGAAACGCTCGAAGCGGGCACCGGCCAGTACTTTCAGCCGCTCAGTGAGGGCGACCTGGTCCTGTACAAAAGTGGCGTAGGTCTTGAGGTTTTCTTTGTCGTGGGTCGGCGTACGGGTCAGTGCCGGACGGGGTTGACCGTACACCGGGTCAAAAATGTCAATTGGATAGGTGCCCGCCGCGGCGCTGGAACGCTGGATAATCGACTTGTAGTCGTAGTCCTCGTATTCGATACCGGTGAGCAAGGTGTGATCGAAGCCGCCAGTGGAGAAGTGTCCTGTCAGGTTGAGCTGATAGTCCTTGTCGGTCCATTCCAGCTTGCGGTAGTTGAAGTTGCGTTGCAGGGTGCGGCCATCAGCGCCCAGGCTGCCCGGCCCGTTGGCTTCGATGGCATTGCCTTTCAAACTGCCATCCAACCACTGGAAACCGCCGCCCAGGGTCCAGTTGTCGCTCAGTGCATGCTCGAAACGCAACTGCGCCATGTTGTTGTCGTTGTGCAGCTTGCCAGCGTCCTTGTCGCCCCAGAACGTATCACGCGAGGGCGTGCCGCGCTGGTTGGGGAAGCGCGTCAGGCCACGGTCCAGCGGGTGGTTGTTGCGCATGAAGTCGCCTTCGAAGGTCACCTTGGTGTCATCGGTGGCCTGCCAGGTGATTACCGGCGTCACGCCGTAGCGTTCCGTCTCGACGTGATCGCGGAAGGTGTCGCCGCCCTCGCCCACTACGTTCAGGCGATAGGCCAGGCGGCCTTCCTCGTCCAGCGGGCCGGAGGCATCCAGGGTGCCGCGCTTCATGCCCTGGTCATTGAGCTGGCTGCCCAGGGTGACGGTGCGTTCGGCCAGCGGTTGCTTGGACACCACATTGAAGGTGCCGCCTGGGTCGCCACGGCCGTAGAGCATGGTCGCGGGGCCGCGCAGCACTTCCAGACGCTCGATGGTGTTGGCGTCCGGCATGTTCGGGTAACCGCGGTTGATCGGGAAACCGTTGCGGTAGAACTCACCGGTGGTGAAGCCGCGCACGGTAAAGGTGGTCAGGCCCTGACCGCCAAAATTGTTGGCACGGCCCACGCCGCCGGCGTAATCGAGGGCATCCTGCAAGCGCGTTGCACCGAGGTCTTCGACCACGTCCTTGGACACCACGCTGATGGACTGCGGGGTTTCATGAATGGCGGTGTCGGTGCGCGTCGCACTGGCTGAGCGTGTGGCGTGGTAGCCCTGCACGGGGCCTTGGGCCGACTCAAGGTCGGCAGTGGCGGTGACATTGGTCGCTTGCAGCTCGATACTGGTGTTCTCGGCAGGTGCCTGCTCTGCCCACGCGAAGGGGGAAAACGCCTGGAGCACACAGATGGAAATCAGGGTACGACGCATGGGTGTAGAACCTAGTGAATGAGCCAGATGGGACGGCAAACCTGCCAAGAATTCGCCGCGCATCATATATCAAGGCATTCTCGTTTGATATCGGTTCTCATTTGTTATTTTTTACGTATCTATTGTGTCTCCAGTGGGTAAAGCAAAAACCACAGGCGAAAAAAAGCCACTCAATCGAGTGGCTCATGCAACGCGCAGGCATACCTCAGCGATAGCGTTCCAGCCAGTGCGCGTAAGGCGCCGGCAAGGTCCAGGAGGACCTGTCCACGCCCAGCTCCTTGGCGGCAAAGTAGGCCCAGTGCGGGTCAGCCAAATGTGCGCGCCCCACCGAAACCAGGTCCAGGTGCCCGGCCTGCAGTGCGCCTTGCGCCAGTTGCGGCGTGCCGAAGCCCCAGGCCGAGGTCACCGCAATACCGGCTTCACGGCGTACACGCTCAGCAATCGGACCCATGAAGGCCGGGCCCCATGGGATGTTGGTGTCAGGAATGGTAAAGCCGACGCTGACGCTCAGCAGGTCCAGGCCACCGTCCTTGAAACGGCGGGCCAGTTCGATGGACTCGGTGAGGGTCTGCTCATCACGGCCGTCGTATTCGATCACACCGAACCGGGCGGTGAGCGGCAGGTTTTCCGGCCAGACTTCACGCACCGCAGCCAGGGTTTCGAGGAGGAAGCGGCTGCGGTTGTCGAAGCTGCCACCGTAGGCATCGGTACGCTGGTTGGAATGCTCAGAGAAAAAGCTCTGGCCCAGGTAGCCGTGGGCAAAGTGCAGCTCGATCCATTCAAAGCCGGCATCGCGAGCGCGGCGAGCCGCGTCGACGAAGTCCTGCTGCACGCGGGCAATGTCTTCCAGGGTCATGGCACGCGGTACGTTGGGCAAGTTGGCACCAAACGCGATGGCAGAGGGGGCGATGGTTTCCCAGCTACGGGGATCGGAGGCCGGGATGTGGTCATCACCTTCCCAGGGGCGATTGGCACTGGCTTTGCGACCGGCGTGGGCGATCTGAATGCCCGGCACCGAACCTGCGGCCTTGATGGCCTTGACCATGGGCACGAATGCCTGGGCGTGGGCGTCGCTCCAGATCCCGGCGCAGCCTGGGGTGATGCGTCCTTCAGGGGCGACCGCGGTGGCCTCGACCACCAGCAGGCCGGCGCCACCACGGGCCATGCCGGCCAGGTGGACGTGGTGCCAGTCATTAACCATGCCGTCGTCGGCCATGTATTGGCACATCGGGGGGATAGCAATGCGATTGCGCAAGGTCACATCTTTGAGTTTGAACGGTTCGAACAAAGCCGACATTGAGAACTCCAGGAAGGGGTGGGTGATTCGATAGTTCGATGGTAATCGAACTATGGTATTGAACGCTACCCCCCTGTTATGATCCGCCCCATGCGAGCCTTCAAACACCCTACCCCGCAAGAATTGACGCTTGAGCGTGTGCTGTACGCCTTGAGCGACCCCGTGCGCCTGGACATCGTGCGCTACCTGGCCAACGTGCCAGAGGCCACCTGTGGCGAACTCGACGGGGGGCGTCCCAAGTCCAGCATGTCCCATCACTTCCGGGTATTGCGCGATGCCGGCCTGGTGCACACCCGCAATGTGGGCACCACCCATATGAACTCGTTGCGCCGTGACGAGCTGGAAAGCCGCTTCCCTGGGTTGCTGGCCAGCGTGTTGTCACAACACTAGACGCATAACTTCGGCGCGACGCCGGGCCTGTGGCGAGGGAGCTTGCTCCCGTGACGGCCTGCCACCCGGCGCTTGCCTACCTGACACCCCACAATCCAAATGTGGGAGCTGGCTTGCCTGCGATGGCGGCCTGACAGTCGCCCCATATCTACCTGACACCCCACAATCCAACTGTGGGAGCGGGCTTGCTCGCGAAGGCGGCCTGACAGCCGGCACAGTCATACCGAGTACATATCCATTCCTGCGGTAACAGCCACTTTCCGCCAGCGTGGTTTAACGGGGCGCTTAAGACCAAAAGCAGATCAAGATCAAGAGCGGCTCGCTTCGCATCGTGGTTAGCGTTGGCTGCTGCAACTTGGAAAGTTGTGCAGATACCTATGCACTAGACGCCAAGCCTCAGGACAAGACCGCCTTTAGCAGCGCGCCGTCCAGGTGCACACAATCCTTGCCATTGCGCTTGGCGCCGTACAGGTTCTTGTCCGCCATCTTGAGTACGGCCGACAACTCGTCGCCCGGCGAAAAACGCGCCATCCCCGCACTGCAGGTGTAATGGTGGGGCGCAGGCACACTGCTGCGGATCGCTTGCAACAAGTCCAGGGCATAATCACAGGCCACCTCCACATCGTCGCCCTGCAATAACACGCCGAACTCTTCCCCGCCGATCCGTCCAAAGCTGTGGCTGCCCTTGGCATTTTTCAGGCAAAGGGCCATGGCGCGCAGAATCTTGTCCCCCACGTCGTGGCCATACAGATCGTTTTTTTCTTTGAAACTGTCGATATCCAACATGATGAAGTAGCCGCCCTGCTCCCCACCGAGCAACTTCTCGAAGCTCTGCATAAAAGCGCGCCGGTTGAGAATGGAGGTCAGGTAGTCGGTCTCGGCCAAGGCGCGAAACTCGCTTTCCACCAGCAATACCGAACGCAGGTTCTTCAAGTAGGAATAACTCAAGATAAACCCGATGGACACCGACGCCGCGCAGAACAGCAGCAAATACACCTCGGTGCCAACGTATATATCCGCCTGCATGGGCGGCCACAGGATCAGCCAGATCAATAGCGCATCGGCCAGATAATCCTGGACACTGATAAACAAGATCGCACTGCCCACCACCAGGGTCACGGCCAACGGCAGGCCATAGATACGCAACTCTTTGTTCATATGAATCAGATAAGCGAAGCCGACGGACAACAACACCATATAGGTGACCCCCAGAACTCGCCAGAGCAGAAAGTTCGTGGTGGTGGCATGTACCCGGCAAACAATCAGCAGGCCCACCGTGACGCCCAACATATAAAAATTCAACTTCAGGGCCGCAGGAATCAGGAGCATGCCGACCCAGGCAATAATCCCTACCCCTTCGGCTTGGGTCACCGCAGGTGACAACAAACTGCGCATTCTGGGCCGCAACTTCAAGTTAGCAGGCATCCTTACGCTCCCATCTCAATAGCATGCAGGCCCATCGCAAATGAAAAGGCCATGAACCGCTTTACCAGGCTGGCAAAGGGTGGCAGAACTTCCAGCCGGGTTTTGGAGTGGGCTTTGAAATAACCCTTTTCAACCCCCTCCTGCACCATACGGATAATGTGGGTCTTGGACACGGAAAGTTGCTTGGCCAAGGCCAGGTAGGAAGACGACCGGAAGGTGGCGCGGTCGTTCTCAGGGGCAAAGGCATCGTTGTAGATCGCCAGCATCAACAGATGGCCGGCGTCGCGCTTCACCAGCCAATAACATTCGGGCAGCAAAACATCCACCGTCAATTCGGCGGCGAGAATCATGGCGAAGCCTTTGAAATAGAGCGCCAGGAACTCGCGATCATCCAGGTCACGCATCTGCCGGAACACTTCCCTTTCGGGGTAGAGCAGCGCCAACGACTCAGTGAGGGCGGTGAGCATCAACCGCGCTTCGCGGCAGGCTTCATCCGAGGGTGCATACACCCTGAAGCGACTGTCTTCGGGGTGCGGCGCAACCTCCATGAAACCCAGGGCCCGGAATAGCAAAAAAATCGATTCCAGGCTGTTTTTCGAACAATATTTGCGCGTTACGCACAAGGCTTTAACTTCTGCCAACAACGGCAGCGGTGTGGAAAAGTATTGGCTCAATAATGCAAACGACACCATCAAGCGGCTGTATTTAAGGGCACTCTTGTAGAAAAACGGTCGTCTCGAATAGGGCACGAGCAGCACGTGGTAATGCGCTCTCATGCACGATTCAAAATCCTTATGACGTTCGAGCGCTTGCGCGGTATTACACATAGCCAACTTCAACGAACTGACACGCATGAAAGAGCCCTGATCATCCAACTTGATGCCACTGATCTCAGCTACGAAATCCCTGCAGCCCGGCCCCAAAACAAATCACTTCAAAATCCCTGCCATTAATGGCTTTTTGCCTCGAACGCAATGTACAGCGATTGCCGGACAAGACGTCATCAGTACCAAAGTTGTTCCACAGTCAAATGCCCCGTAGCACACACTTGCGCGCAACCTTTGGTTACATTCTCTCCGCCTGGCGGTTAGAGAACTAATCGATTCAGCACACTGCGAACCTTCCTTCCTCGGCGGCGTCGTAACAGGGGATTGTTGCCAACCGCCCGCCGCGAGGTTCTCGTTTGAAAGCTGCCCTTCTGAAGAAATACCGCCTGATCATCAAGACCATGGGCTATGTGGGCTGGGCGTTGTTCTGGCTGTTGTTGTGGGATGTGGCAGTGACGGTGGATTTCATGCTGTTTCTCACTGCCAAGATCAATTTGCCGCTGATGCCCCTGACCTTGCTCGGCTCGGCACTGGTGGTGCTGATCAGTTTTCGCAACAGCAGCGCCTACAACCGCTGGTGGGAAGCACGCACGCTGTGGGGTGCGATGGTCAACAACTCGCGCAGTTTTGCCCGGCAAGTGTTGACCCTGCTCGATGACGCCCCTGGTGAGGTGAACCCGGTGAAGTCGACGCTGTTGCGCCGTCACGTGGCTTACGTCAATTGCCTGGCTGCGCACCTCAAGGGCCAGCCGTGCCCGGAGGAAGTGCGAGCCTTTATCCCCGCCGAAGAATTTGCGCGCAACGGCGCCACCAATAACTTCGCCAATGACATCCTCACCGGCTCGGCCTCGTTGCTGGCGCGCGAATACCAGGCCGGGCGCCTGGACAGCATCCGCCTGGCGCGGTTGGAGTCGACCCTGGTGGACCTCTCCAACGCCCAGGGCGGCATGGAGCGGATTGCCAACACGCCACTGCCCTACCCTTACGTGTATTTCCCGCGGCTATTCATTTCGTTATTCTGCCTGATCGTGCCGGTAGGCCTGGTCGAATCGCTCGGTTGGTTCACGCCGTTGGCCTCCACAGTCGTGGGCTTCATGCTGCTGGCCATCGAACGCATCGGCACCGACCTGCAAAGTCCGTTCAATTCCAGCGAACACCAGATCCAGATGGAAAGCATCTGCGAAACCATCGAGAAGAACCTGCAGTCGATGCGCCGCGATGCCCTGGTCGGTGACCCGATCGCCTGAAGCCCCCTCCTCAAGTGCCAACTCCCTCGGCCGATATACCGAGGGTACGCATGGCCTCGCCTCTCACAAAAACGCCTGCGACACGCAGTACCCATTTTTCTCCCCTTGCCAAAACTATAAATACCCGCGGGTGAAGTCATGAATATCAAGCAGAAGCTGACATGGGCGTTTGCGGCCATCGCGTGCGTGCCGGTCATCCTGGTCGCCATTATCGTGGTGCTGAACCTGCGCGAGGGTGCGCTGGCCAACTTCCTCGACAGCAGCGGCCGCGAGATCCGCCAGATCGACAATGGCATGCAGCAGTTTTTCGACGGCATCAGCCAGAATGTCGACTTCGTCGCCAAAGACCTGCGTGTGATCGCGGCCAAGAACCTCAAGAACTACGCCGGCGCCGATGCAGCGCAAATTCCGCTGACGCCGACCAACACCGAACTGCTGGCGATTTTTGATCAGTTCGCCAAAAGCCACCCCAGTACCGCCTACCTGTCCCTGGGACTGAGCGATGGCGGCTACGCCAGTTGGCCGGACGACGCCAAGCTGACGCAATACGACCCGCGCACCCGCCCCTGGTACCAGGCCGCCATTGCAGCGCCAGGCAAGACCGTGCGCACAGGCGCCTACTACTGGGCCCCGGACGATGTGGTGCTGATCGGCACCGTGCGCACCGTCGCGGATGCCACGGGTAACGTCCTTGGGGTGGTTGGCCTGGACGTGTCGCTCAAGCAACTCACCGAGCTGGTGCGCACCATCAAGCTGGGCGACAGCGGCTACCTGATGCTGGTGGAAGCCGACGGCAACGTGCTGGTGGACCCCAGCGATGCCACGCACAACTTCAAGCCCCTGGCGGGCCTGGGCGCGAACTACGCCGAACTGGCCAAGCACGGCGATGGCGTGACCGAGGTGAGCATCGATGGCGTGGCCTACATGGCTAACGTGGTCAGTTCCAAAGACTTGGGCTGGCGCTTTATCGGCCTGATCAAGCGTGACGAAGTGATGGCCGACGCCACACGCCTGACGTGGTTGATCGCGGCGATCGCCGCCGTACTGGCCGTGGTGTTCGCAATCGTCGGTGCCAGTTTCGCCCGTGTGATCGTGCGTCCGATTCGCGGTGTGGCCGACGGCCTGCAGGAAATCGCCGAAGGTGAAGGCGACCTCACGCGCCAGCTCAAAGTGCAAGGCAAGGATGAAACCGCCAGCCTGGCCGGCTGGTTCAACCAGTTCCTGAGCATGATCGCGCAACTGGTGCAGCGCATCGGCAACGCCTCCTCAGACCTGCAAACCGCCGCCGCCGACACCAGCGCCGTGGCCAACAATATGAACCAGGCCGCCGGCCGCCAGCGCGAAGCCGTGGAACTGGTGAGCACCGCGTTCAACGAGATGGTCGCCACCGCCAACGAAGTCGCGCGTTCATGCAGCGCCGCCGCCACGAGTGCCGATGAGGGCTATCGCGATGTGCACACCGGCCAGCAGCACATCGGCGAAGCCACCGGCAGCGTGCTCAAGCTCAGCGAAGACCTGCAAAAATCCACACAGACCATGCAGTTGCTCGAGCAAGACAGCCAGAACATCAACACCATCCTCGACACCATTCGTTCGATTGCCGAACAGACCAACCTGCTGGCGCTCAACGCCGCGATCGAAGCCGCCCGCGCTGGCGACCAGGGCCGCGGCTTTGCGGTGGTCGCCGATGAAGTGCGTGCACTGGCGCGTCGCACCGCCGACTCCACCGGCGAAATCGACAGCCTGCTGGGCAACCTCGCCCGCCGCACCCAGGAAGTCACCCAGCAGATGCAAGGCAGCTTGCTGGTGTCCAACACCAGCGTGGAGCGCATCCAGCAGGCCCGCGACAGCTTTGACAAGATCCGCGGCTCGGTGGACTCGATTCGCGACCAGAACACTCAGATCGCCACCGCCGCCGAAGAGCAGCACCAGGTGGCCGAAGAGATCAACCGGCATATCGCACAGATCCACGCCGACGCGCAGTTGGTGGAAGGCTTTGCGCATTCGGCGCAGACCGGTTCAGGGCGACTGACTGATATTTCCGGCCAGCTCAATGGGCTGGTGGGGCGCTTCAAGTTCTGATGCCCGCCCAATAAAGGCAGCGCTGTACCGTGGCGAGGGAGCTTGCTCCCGCTGGACTGCGTAGTAGTCCCTGTCTTTTAAATTAAGAGCGGGGCCGCTTCGCGCCCCAGCGGGAGCAAGCTCCCTCGCCACAGGGTACGGCGTCGCCGGGTCCATCTATGCCGCCTCAGAGGCGGCCCTGCCCATCATCGCAGTACCTGCAACAGTCTATTGCAGGACTAAAATGTACTAACCGGTTACTTATCTTGCTAAAATCGCGTCTTTGCCCTCTCTCACTCGAGTCCATTCGACATGAAACGAGCATCGCGCGCCGCTGGCGTCTCTAGATTCTTACTCCTGGGCCTGGGCGTCGTCATCGCCCTGCTCGGCCTTGCGCTTGCCGTCGGCGGCGCCAAACTGGTCAGCCTGGGAGGTTCCTGGTACTTCCTGCTGGGCGGCGTGGTCATGGCCATCTCCGGGCTGTTGATTGCCCGCTGCAAGCCTGCCGGCGCCTGGTTGTTCGCCGCGTTTCTAGTGGCTACCGCCGTGTGGGCGCTGGCCGACGTGGGCCTGCAATACTGGCCGCTGTTCTCGCGACTGTTCATGTTTGCGGTGATCGGCGTGGTGGTCGCACTGGTGTATCCGTTGCTGGCCGGCAAACCGGCGCGGGGTGCCTATGGCGTCGCCGCCGTATTGGCGCTGGGCGTGGCGGTGGCAGCGGGCAATATGTTTGTCGCGCACCCCAGCGTTGCGCCCACCGGTGCAGGCCCGGGCATCACCCCGGTGGCTGCGGCCGATGCGCAGAAAGATTGGGCCCACTACGGTAATACCGAAGGTGGCAGCCGTTTCGCCGCGCTGGACCAGATCAACCGCGACAACATCGACAAGCTCAAGGTCGCCTGGACCTACCACACCGGCGACGTGGCCATCAGCGACGGTAACGGTGCCGAAGACCAACTGACGCCCCTGCAGATCGGCAACAAAGTGTTTATCTGCACCCCGCACAACAACCTGATCGCGCTGGATGCCGACACCGGCAAAGAACTGTGGAAAAACGAAGTCAACGCCAAATCGGCAGTGTGGCAGCGTTGCCGGGGCATGGCGTATTTCGACGCCAGCGCGCCGATTGCCCAGCCGACCCAGCCCGACAGCTCGCCGGTCCTGGCCGCCAGCGTGCCTGCCGGTGCGCAGTGCCAGCGTCGCCTGCTGACCAACACCATTGATGCACGCCTGATCGCCGTAGACGCCGACACCGGCAAGTTCTGCGAAGACTTCGGCACCCATGGCCAGGTGGACCTCAAGGCCGGCCTGGGCAATGTACCCGACAGCTACTACCAACTGTCCTCGGCGCCGTTGATGGCCGGTACCACCGTCGTAGTCGGAGGTCGCGTGGCAGACAACGTGCAGACCGATATGCCCGGTGGCGTGATCCGTGGCTTTGACGTGATCACTGGCCAGATGCGCTGGGCCTTCGACCCAGGCAACCCTGAAGACAAGCAGGCCCCGACGGGCGATGCCACCTACGTGCGCAGCACCCCGAACAGCTGGGCGCCGATGTCTTACGACCCGCTGATGAACACGGTCTTCCTGCCGATGGGCAGCTCGTCCACCGATATCTACGGCGTGGAGCGCACCCAGCTCAACCACAAATACGGCGCTTCGGTGCTGGCACTCGACGCCTCCACCGGTGCCGAGAAGTGGGTCTACCAGACGGTTCACAACGACCTCTGGGACTTCGACCTGCCGATGCAGCCAAGCCTGATCGACTTCACCCCGCCAGGCAGCGACAAGGCCGTACCGGCCGTAGTCATCGGCACCAAGGCCGGGCAGATCTATGTGCTCGACCGCGCCACCGGCAAGCCGCTGACGGACGTGCAGGAAGTGCCGGTCAAAGCCGCGAACATTCCCAACGAGCCGTATTCCCTGACCCAGCCGAAATCCGTGGGCATGCCGCAGATCGGCGCGCAAACCCTCACCGAATCGGACATGTGGGGCGCGACGCCGTATGACCAGTTGCTGTGCCGCATCGACTTCAAGGGCATGCGCTACGACGGCCTGTACACCGCGCCGGGCACCGATAAATCCCTGAGCTTCCCGGGTTCCCTGGGCGGCATGAACTGGGGCAGCATTTCCACCGACCCGGTGCACGGTTTTATCTTCGTCAACGACATGCGCCTGGGCCTGTGGATCCAGATGATACCGTCGCAGAACAAGGCCCAGGCCTCTTCCGGTGGTGAAGCGCTGAACACCGGCATGGGCGCCGTGCCGCTCAAGGGCACGCCGTATGCGGTGAACAAAAACCGCTTCCTGTCGGTGGCCGGTATCCCATGCCAGGCACCGCCATTCGGCACCTTGACCGCCATCGACATGAAGACGCAAAAGGTCGCCTGGCAAGTACCGGTGGGCACGGTTGAAGACACCGGCCCCCTGGGTATCCGCATGCACCTGCCAATCAAGGTAGGCCTGCCGACCCTGGGCGGTACGCTGTCCACCCAAGGCGGCCTGATCTTTATCGCCGGCACCCAGGACTTCTACCTGCGCGCCTTCAACAGCGGCAATGGCGATGAAATCTGGAAAGCCCGCCTGCCCGTCGGCAGCCAGGGTGGGCCGATGACCTACGTGTCGCCGAAAACCGGCAAGCAATACATCGTCGTCACCGCCGGCGGCGCACGCCAGTCCACCGACCGTGGCGACTACGTGATCGCCTACGCCCTGCCGTAACCGCCCTCTGTTCGCGCGGTGCTCCGGCACCGCGCTTTGTGTTTGGAAAGATCCCCCATGACCCCTACTCCTCATACCGCCTGGCGCCTGGCGCTAGGCCTGGCCTTTGCGGCCGCCCTGCCCGTTCAAGCCGACGACACCACCCTGACCGGCGACTGGGGCGGCCTGCGCCGCGAACTCGACGCGCAAGGTGTGCGCTTTACCGGTGACTACAGCGGCGAGACCGCCTACAACGCCCACGGTGGCCAGCACCGTTCGGCGCGCTATTCGCAAAATATCAAGCTCGGCGTGCAGTTCGACCTGGGCAAACTCTACGGTTTCACCAACGGCGACCGCATCCAGCTGACCCTCAACGACCGACGCGGCAACAGCGCCTCCGAGGACCTGGTGGGCAACCGCCTGCCGATCCAGGAAAACTACGGCGGCCTCTACACGCGCCTCACCGAGCTGAGCTACGAGCGCACGCTGTTCACCCCGGCGCTGAACCTCAAGCTGGGCTATATGGCCATGGGCAATGATCTCGGCGGCCTGGACAGCGGCATCCTGTGCAACTTCATGAACGCCGGGTTCTGCGGGCATCCGCTGAACATGTCCGGCGGCAGCGGCTGGGCCAACTACCCGAATGCGCACCTCGGTGCCCGGGTGAAATACGACTTTTCGCCCAACTGGCAACTGCGCGTGGCGGCGTTCAATGTCGACCCGTCCAGCAACGGCAACTCCAGCCGTGCCTGGCACCTGGGGCCCAAGCACACCACCGGCACCGTGGTGCCCATCGAGCTTATCTACAAGCATGCGGGCGCACTGCCCGGTGAATACAAGCTCGGTTATTACTACGACAGTTCCGATGTAAAACGCATTGGCAGCAACAAGGACGTCAGCGGGCGTGGCGGTCACTACCTCTTGATCGACCAGGCTGTGTGGGCCTCACAATCATCCCAAGGCCGTAGCCTGCACGCCTTCGGCCAGTACTCTGCCGCCAGCGAAGCGGCCTCGCCGTTCACCAAGTGGTATGGCGCAGGCGTGGTGCTGTACAAGCCGTTCGAAGGTCGCCCGCGCGATACCGTCGCCCTGGGCTATGGCCGCGCGGTGCCGAACCCGCGCAGCCGTGATGTGCAAGAGTTGGCTGCGTTCAATGCCGGGGCGTCCTACCCCTCAATCGACAGCGCCGAACAGTTGATCGAACTCAGTTATGGCTACCAGGCCACGCCTTGGCTGACCTTGCGCCCGGATGTGCAATACATCATCGAGCCGGGGGCGTTTTCCGGTGAGAGCATCGACAATGCGCTGGTGCTGGGCTTGCAGGTCAAAGCGATATTCTGACCGCCTGCCTCAGCCAGCCCCCAAGGATTTGCCGCGGCCACCGTTCTTGAGCATCGACGGGTTGATCCCGAACTGTTTACGGAACGCCGTGGCAAAGTGACTGGCGTTGGCATACCCCAGGTCCGAGGCGATGCGCATCACTGATTCATCGCCACTCATCAAGCGGCTGCGCGCCTGGATCATGCGGGTCTGCTGGAACATGCCGTAGACGCTGTTGGCGAACAGTTGGCGGAATCCGCGCGTGAGCTTGGGCTGGCTCAAACCGGATTCACGGGCCAACTCCGACAGGCTCGGCGCCTTGCCCAGGTCTTCCAGTAAACGATCACGAGCACGCACCAACCGCTGACGGTCGGTGTGACTGACCCGGCAGGTGCATTCAGCGTCCTGGCGCGCTTCCAGGAACAAGCTCACCAGCGTGACACTTTGCCCGTACAACCACAGGCTGCTGCGTGGTTGGGCCGGCGCCAGCTGGGTGCCGTGGTCCATGGCCAGGCCGAGCATGTGCGCGGTGGCGCTCATTTCGCCGCTGCGATGGCCGTCGAGGAAGCAATGCTCGCAGGCCAAGGCTTTGTTCAGCAGCGGGTCGAGTTTCAATTCCCACTGAGCGAGCAGCTCGGGGCGGATCATCACGGTGATGTTGTCGATTTCGCCGTGCTGGTGATAAAGGCCATGGCGGCAGCGACCAAAGCTGATATTGCCCGCGCCTTCATCAATCGCATAGCGACGTTGCCGGCGCCCATCGTGAAAGCTGCACGCAGCCTTGCCCTTGAGCGAGTTGGTAAAACTGAAGTGAATGCATTCGCTGTCGTCCTGCAGCGGCAGTTCAACCGGCTGCTCGAACGTGCTTTGCCAACGCACGATATCCAAGCCCTCCTGCAGCGTCATGCGGGTGACGCGGCAATGCGCCCCTGGCCCCAGATCACTCCCATACCCGCCCGTAATGATTCGCGAGACTGGCATCGGCTCCCCTGCGCCTCCTTGAACGGCTGACATCGTAAATCTCCTGGCTGACCGGATACGGCTCGAATCAGATCACATCAGGGTAGAATTCTGCAATTGATAATTATTAGCATTTGGAGCGCCGCACGCTTTATCAAACCGCCGCTGCCCCTGCGCAACGCGCCTCGATCAACCTGTTCAGTCAAGGTCCCATCATGTCTGCACGAGGCAACACGACGGCTACCCGTCAATCTTGCTACAAATGTAATAGTATAACAATAGCGATTGCTTTGACACTGTCCCCTTCTGCCTTTGCCTCTGGCGAGCTATTGCAACTGCCAGCCTCGACAGTGACCGCACGCATGGCCCAGGAAGACCCCAAGGACGTGCCTATCAGCGTCAGCGTAATCAGCGGCGAACAGCTGCGCACACAACGCCTCGACACCCTCGAAAGCGCCCTGCGCACCACCGCCGGCGTCAGCGTGAATTCTTCCGGCGGGCCGAATGATTTCAACGTGCTGATCCGCGGCGTCGGTTCGCTGTATCAAATGTCCATGGATGACAGCTCGGTGGCGTTCAATATCGACGGCGTGCCGGTGTCGTCGCGCAGCCTGGGCTTCGGCACACTGGATATCGATCGCATCGAAGTGCTCAAGGGTCCCCAGGGCACACTGTCCGGCGCCATCGGCCAGGCCGGCGCGGTGAATATCACCACGCGCCAACCCACCCGCGAACTGGAAGGTTATGTGCGTGGCGAAGTCGGCCAGAAAGGCCAGTTCCTCACCGAAGGCGCCATCGGCGGCCCGCTCAGTGATCGCTTCAGCGGCCGCCTGGCAGTGCGGCGTGCCGGCTACGACAGTTGGATCGACAACGACCAGACCCACCACCCCATCACCAAGCCACGCAATGAAGCCTATCGCGGCAGTCTGCTGTGGGACCTAAACGATGACACCCACCTGTTGCTCAGCGCCGAACGCCAGCAAACCGAACGCGCCACCAACTCCCTGGTGTTGCGCCCCTACGGCAGCCACCCGAGCCTGGACCTGACACCCGGCCTGTTCGACGACAACGACAAGACCACCGAGCGCTACACCCTCAAAGTCGATCACGACTTCGCCAACAGCCGCCTGACGTCCACCACGGCTACTGGCACCGCCGACTTCACGGGTTTGATCGCCTACGACAGCAAACTGATGGGCGCCCTCTACGACACGCCCAGCGAGTTCTGGGTGGTGGACAAATCCTTCGAACGCAACTGGAGCCAGGACGTGCACCTGGGCTCATTGCCCGACGCTGAAGTGTTCTGGGTCGCCGGCGTCGCCGCCAGCCGCAACGAACGCAGTTACGATACCCCGCGCAACACCTACGGCACGTCCAGCGCCAGGTTCCGCGACTTCACCACCACCACTTACGCAGGCTACGGCGAAGTGACCTTCCCCCTCAGCGAACGCCTGAAACTCACCACCGGCTACCGCCACTCCTGGGACCGTAAGACTTACAACGGCCAATACTTCGCCGGCACCAGCGTCGTGGACGACTCGCGCAGACTAACCGACCACTACGGCACCGGCCGCGCCGCCCTGAGCTATGCGATCACCCCACAGACCAACGTCTATGTGCAACTGGCACGGGGCTATAAATCCGGCGGGTTCAACGACTATGCCTCCCAGGTCAGCGACAGCGCCCCCTACAAGGCCGCCGTCAGCAAAGCCGCTGAACTGGGCTTCAAAAGCACGACCGAAGAGGGTCGTGGCAGCCTCAATGGCGCGCTGTTCTATACCCGCGTGCACGATGACCATTTGCTCGGCTATGACGCGGCGACCTTCGCCACCAACGCCTTCAACGCCGACACCCGCACCCGCGGCGCCGAGCTGGAAGGCAGTTGGCGCTTCGACCAGGGCCTGACCGTGGCCGCCAGCGCCACCTACCTCGATGCCAAAATCACCCGTGGCGTGCAAGGCATCCAGGCCGGTGACGTCGCAGCCGGCAACCGCACCCCGGATGTGCCACGCTGGAGCGCCAACCTCAACGCCAGTTGGAAGCACCCACTGGGCAGCATCGCCAGCCTGGGTGATACCACTCTCAACACCAGCCTCAATTACCACCTGGTGGGTGAACGCGCGGCCGATCCGCAGAATCATTTCAACCTGGATAACTACGAGAAGCTCGACCTGCGGGCTGGGCTGGAGAGCAAGTTCGGGGAAGTTTATGCGTTCGCCGACAACCTGTTGAACCAGACGTACGACACCTACGGTTTCTACAGTGAGCCGGTAGCCTACGGCGGGCCATCGCGGCGGCGTACGTTGGGCGTGGGCTATACCTATCAATTCTGAACCGGCCAGGCTGTAGGAGCGAGCAAGCTCGCTCCTACAGAGGGCAATGTATGCCTCAGAAC